>CAYWIN010000014.1:0-16549 GCA_964458365.1 uncultured Propionibacteriaceae bacterium | reverse complement strand
TTAACTCCGTTGGCCCAGTGTCCGGCGGTACTCATCGGCTGTCCGGTGACCTTGAGCTGAACCGGACCACCAAACGGCCCACCGGGAGCGAAAAGCGCCATCGCCCCGAAAGACACCGTCGCCACCAAAGCCAGGGCCAACGCCCCGATTCCCACCACAGTGAGCACCCTTTTGCGATTCATCGGCTTCTTCGGCGACGGGCTCGCGACGTCGGGCTGGGGCGCGGACATGGCCGGTGTGAGCGGAGTGTCTAGGTCAGGCGGTGCCACCGGAAGCCCGCACTGCGGACAAGCGTCTTCCTCACCAAAAGAGGTTCCGCACGCCGGACACTCAGCGGTCATGTCAACTCCTCACCTTAGTTCGAAGCGGACGCTACTCCGTCTTCTCCGCGGCGAGTAGGCACCGTGTCCAAAACGAGAACACTGCACCACAACCGTCACGTGATGCGCCTTTTCGTCGTATCCTCAAGCCCCCGAAAGTGGCGGCGGGTCTTCACCGACGGCTTTTGCTGCGCCGTACAATCCCGAAAGTGACGTGTGAAGGGGTTTTACACGCGATGAGCGGCTATCGAGCGCAGCCGACGCTCCGCTGGGCGGGTACCACGGACGCCCGACTCCCTGCGCGATACTTAATCTGGAATGCTAGCCTTCCCCGACAGTTCCGGAGCCCAGGGTAATGACGACAACGAGCCGCACCGATCCCCTCGTGGGACGCGTTGTCGACGACCGTTATCGCATCGTTCGTAAGGTTGCTCGTGGCGGGATGGCCACCGTCTACCTGGCCGACGATCTACGCCTGACCCGCAAGGTTGCGGTGAAGGTAATGCACGAAAGCCTGGGCTCCGATCAAGACTTCGTCGACCGCTTCGACCGCGAAGCCCGCGCCGCAGCTCGACTCTCCCACCCCAATGTCGTCTCCGTGTTCGACCAAGGCATCGACGACGGGCGCCCCTACATCGTGATGGAACTGGTCGAAGGCAGCACCCTCCGGCAAGTCATCACCCGAGAAGCCCCGATGACTCCGGCTCGCGCCGTGGAGCTGATGAGCCAGGTCGCCGAAGCCGTCGCCGCTGCCCACGAAGCCGGAATCATCCACCGGGATCTCAAACCAGAGAACGTTTTGATTTCGCGGCGAGGCCAACTAAAGGTCGCCGACTTCGGGCTCGCCCGAGCGGTCACTGCTCACACCGCTACCGCCAACGGCATGCTGATCGGCACCGTCTCCTACATCGCACCCGAGCTCGTCACCCACGGCCATGCCGATACGCGCTGCGACGTCTACGCCATGGGCGTCGTCCTCTACGAGATGCTCACCGGCAAGAAACCCCACACCGGAGAAACCCCGATTCAGGTGGCCTACAGCCACGTCCACAACGAAATCGAGCCGCCTTCGGCATCTGCGCCTTCGCAATGGCAAGGCACTCCGAACGCCGTTCCTGATTACGTGGATGCCCTGGTCATGGCGGCAGCGGCCCGGCAGCCCGCCGACCGCCCACATGACGCCACTTTGCTTGCCGAACACCTTTCGGCCGCCCGAGAAGCCCTCTCCACCGGGATCCTCAACGACCCCATCCTGGCTGCCAGAATGCACGGCACCATCCTTGATCCCGATGACGTCGCGGCAGAAATGGCCACCGCGGAAGTGCCCCTTGTCACCTCACCCAGCCCGGTGCCCAGTACATCCACTCTCCGGTTGGACTCCGCAGCCCCGACCAGCCCGGAACTAGGCGGCGTCGGTGGAGCGGCCACTGAGGTGCCCGCCTCACTGCCCAGCGAGAACGTCCAGCTTCTCACCCAACGTCGGGCCCGACAGCACCGACGCGGCCGCAACTCGCTGATCATGCTGGTCGTCATGTCGCTCATGCTGGGTGTCGGGGCCTGGTACCTGCTCGCCGGACGTTTCACCACCATGCCGAGTTTCGTCAATCTGACCCAGGCGAAAGCTCAGGAGTTGGCCGCCCAAAAAGGATTCACGATTACCTTCGGGGCCGATTTCAGCGAGACAGTCGCCGTAGGCCTGGTCGTACGCACCGATCCCGCCGCTGGGGACCGAATCGCCTACGGCGGATCGTTGACGGCGTACCTGTCCCGCGGCCCGGAACGCTATGCCGTCCCATCCTTGGCTGGCCGGACGGTAGATCAGGCCGACATCGCACTCAAAGAGGCACGTCTGATGCGCGGCAAAGTCACCGAAGTATGGGACAACGCTGTGCCGGTCGGTCAAGTGATCTCGTCCTCCATCGCGGCGGGAACAATGGTCAAGCCACAAACCCAAATCGACCTCCGAGTCTCGAAAGGGCCCGCCCCGATCAAGATCGTCAGCTACGTGGGAAAGACCTTCCTCGCGGCAAAGACCTACTACGAAAATGCGGGGCTCAAAGTCCTCACCGGCACCGCCCAAAACAGCGACACCGTGCCATCGGGAAGCGTCATCTCCCAAAACCCCACCTCTGGAACGCTTCCGAAAGGCGGCACGATCACCTTTGTGGTCTCCAAAGGGCCGGTGTACGTCGCCGTACCCAATGTGATCGGCAAGACCGAGGCCGACGCCAAGGCAGTGCTCGCCGCAGCCGGGTTTGCCGTCAAAGTGAAGAAGTCGGGTTGGCGACGCACTGTCACCAGCACCGATCCGTGGCCGGGCTCCATGGCCCCCAAGGGATCCACCGTGACGATCAACCTCAACGGCTGGTAGGAAAGCTACGACCCGTTCGGCGCCCAGGCCACCCCATCACGAAGATCGACCACCGACGTCGGCGTCAACTCGTTCATCCGATTGAACGACAGCGCCCAACCGCGTCCATTCAACAGCCCCTCGTGGATGCAGAAGCCCGTTGGTGCGGCAACCGCCCGGACAAACTCGACCGTTTCCTTCATCGCCGCCCACGGACCATATGCCGGGATCCCCAACACATCCACTCCGGAGGGAACCGCATCCAAGGCGTCACCGGGGTGGAAAAAGGTGGGCTCACCCTCGGCACTGAGCACAATGCCCACATTGCCGATTCGGGGAATGTCTCGGTGAATCACCGCATGCCAGCCGCCCACCGCCGACACCGACAGCCCGCCAACACTCACGGTGCCCTCCGCCTCGATGATCTCCGCGCGATCAAGGTCATAGAGACCCTTCACACCGGGCTCAACCAGCACCCGAGCCCCCGGGTTGGCGGCGATCAGAGCCGGCGCATGCTCGGGATCGATGTGATCGGGGTGGAGGTGCGTCACCACGATGGCATCGAGATCCGTCAGGCTGTGCCACCGGTCAGAAAAGTTGCCCGGATCGATCAGAACGCGAGCCGAGGCGGTCTCGACCAGCACCGTGGAATGGCCCAGATGGGTGATCTGCATGTCAGTCGGCTGTGAGCTGCGCGATGACGAAGTCCATAGCCATCGTGTAGCCATAGACACCAAAACCGGTCAGTACCCCCACCGCAAGGTCAGACAGATAGGACTGCTTTCGGAACGCCTCCCGGGCATGAATATTGGAGATGTGCACCTCGACGAAGGGCAGGTCCACCGCCGCGAAAGCATCCCGAATGCTCACCGACGTATGGGTGAAAGCCCCCGGATTGATCATCACAAAACGCACGCCTTCGTCGGCTGCCTCCTGCAGACGATCCACGATCTCGCCTTCATGATTGCTTTGAAAGGTGTCCACTTTCAGGCCGGCGGTCTCACCTTGAGCAATGAGCCCAATCTCAATATCGGCCAGAGTGGTCGAGCCATAGATTTCCGGCTCGCGGGTTCCCAGCTTGTTCAGATTGGGTCCATTGATCACCAGCACGTCCATGGGTCAACTCTGCCACGCTCACCAGGCGTCCCGGTCAAGGCACGTCACAAAGCACGATCGGAGAGACAGATCTCTCCCGGGAGCACCCCAGCAATCAGCTGGTGACCTGTGCCATGACCGCAGCAACCACCTCTTCGAGAGGACGGTTGGCGTCAACAATCATCTGAGCGCTCTGCCGATACAGCCCCTGACGGGCGGCAAACAATGCTTCGACGTCGTGGCTGGCCAACAGGGGACGGCGTGGATCTTCGCCGATGCGTGCCCGTGCCGCAGCCACCTCAACGTCGAGGAAGATCACGGTGTGCCCTGCCAAAGCCTGCCGCACGGCAGGCGTGGTCACTGCCCCACCGCCCAGGGCGATAACTGCAGGCGGGCCAATCAGCAAATCGGCGATGACGTCGGCTTCCAACGCGCGAAAGCCCTCCTCGCCCGCTTCGTCAAAGATCTCAGGAATGCTTTGCTGCACCCGGGCCTCAATCGCCTGATCGGCGTCGATGAAGGACATGCCCAGCGCCGCAGCCAGTTCCGCCCCCACCGTGGACTTGCCTGCCCCCATGAAACCGGTGAGCACGATTTTGGGGCTCAATGCTGCCGCGGCGGCGGCACGCAGCACCAATTCAGGGGCCCGCTGCCCGGTGAAGGCAACAAACTGCAGTGCCGCCTGAGCGATCAACAGTTCCGCCCCACCAATCACTTCCAGGCCAGCGGTGAGTCCCCTCTGCGCCAATGGAGTCGGCCATCCGGCGTAGACGGCGTCAAACAGCAGCCCGGAACGAGGCTTCAGCCCAACACCGGTCACTACACCAGCAGGCAACGTGGACACGATGACCGGCTCGTTGCCGTCGGTCCAGGCGTCCATCTCGGACGCGGTGATCTTCACCGTTGGCACAGCGGTCGCCGCCCAACCGATCAGCTCTTTGATCTGCTCCAGGCGTCGGGCATAGACCGTCACCTGGGACACTCCAAGCGCCTCCAGCGCCATCACGCTTGATCGCGCGGTGGCCCCGGCCCCCAACACTGCCGCGTTCGCCCAGCCCTGCCAGGCCGGCCGCAGCGCCGCAATCAAGCCCGGAATGTCGGTGTTGTCGGCCAGCCAGCCTTCGTCGGTCCGCACCAAGGTGTTCCCGGCCCCGGCCCGACGTGCCAAGGGCGTGACCCGATCCGCCACCTCAAGGCAGGCGGTCTTCAAAGGCATCGTCAGACTTAAGCCGCGCCACTGCGACCCGAGCCCGGCAACAAACTCCGCCAGCTGCTCGGCGACCAGCTCATAGCGCCCGTAGCTCCACTCGGTGAGCCCCAGCGCGGCATAACCGGCCCGATGCAGCGCGGGCGACAAGGAGTGCAGGATCGGCGCACCCAAAACCCCAGCCTGGGCACGACCATCGCCATCAGGTGCCTGCACCATCAAAAATCCTCGAGGTGAAACTCCGGTTGAGTGACTCCACGCCGAATTCGTCCACTGCGCAAACGATCAGCGACCAGGAAAGCCAGCTCCAACGACTGATTTCGGTTCAGACGAGGGTCGCAGGCCGTCTCGTAGCGGTTCGCCAAGTCGGCTTCGTTCAGCTCATCGACACCGCCCACGCATTCGGTGACATCGTCGCCAGTGAGTTCGATGTGCACCCCACCAGGCCAGGTGCCCAGCTCCTCGTGAACATCGAAGAAACCGTTGACCTCCTCGGCGACCTGACTGAACGCACGGGTCTTATAGCCGGTGGCGGTCTCGAAGGTATTGCCGTGCATCGGATCACACACCCAGGCAACTTTGCGTCCGGTTGCCTCCACAGCTTCAATCACCGGCGGCAACGCGTCGCGAATGCGTTCGGCACCCATCCGGGTGATCACCGTCAACCGACCCGGCTCCGCCTCAGGATCGAGCCGCTCGACCAAAGCTCTCGCCTCGGCAGGGCTGGCATTGGGCCCCAACTTGATGCCAATGGGGTTGCGCAAATGCCGCAGATATTCCACATGGGCGCCGTCGAGTGAGCGCGTCCGCTCCCCGATCCACACCAGGTGGGCACCCGTGTTGTAAGGCAGCGACGTCCGCGAATCAATCCGGGTCAGGGCATGCTCATATTCGAGCAGCAGCCCCTCATGGGAGGAGTAGAAATCCACCGTGCGGAACGCCTCGTTGTCGACCCCACAGGCCACCATGAACGACAAGGCACGGCTGATCTCGTCCACGAGCTCTTCGTACCGGGACTCCACATTCGAGTTGTTGACGAAGTCCGCGTTCCACGAATGCATGGCGCGAAGGTCCGCGTAGCCACCGGTGACGAAGGCGCGCAACAGATTCAACGTGGCCGCCGAATGGTTGTACACCTCCAGCAAACGCTGCGGATCCGGCGTTCGCTCCGCAACGGTGAAACCGAGCGCATTGACCGCATCGCCACGGTAGGCAGGCAGCTCGACCCCATGCCGAACTTCGGTATTGCGGCTGCGCGGCTTGGCGTACTGACCGGCGATTCGTCCGACTTTCAACACGGGAAGCTGGGCGGCATAGGTCAGCACGACCGCCATCGACAGCAAGACTCGCAGTTTGTTGCGAATATTCGCCGCCGTGACGGTGTCAAAATTCTCCGCGCAGTCGCCGCCTTGCAGCATGAACGAACGTCCGGCAGCCACTTCGGCCACCTTCAGACGAAGGTCATCACACTCGCCGGCAAAGACCAACGGCGGACGGCGGCGCAACTGACCCACCACCGCGTCCAGTGCGGACGGGTCGGGATATGCCGGCTGCTGGGCGGCACCCAAAGCATGCAGTTCGGCTAAAGACGGGATCAGTTTCGACACGGCGGTCAGGATAGCTCGCCGGAGGGCGCTTGCGGAGGGATGGCCCCCAAGCCGGGACGCTCAACCACACGCCGGTTAGCCTCTTCGGCCGAAATCGAGCCGCGCTTCACCGAGGATCCGTAGGCATCAACGTAGGTCTGCCCGGACAGTTCCTGGATCGCAGCCATCACCTCGTCGGTGACCCACCGCAAGGTTGCCGGGTCGTCGATCAGCTCGCGGTATGCGCTGAAGTCCAGGGGCTTGCCCACCAGTACGCGAGGCCGCCGGATCCAAGGAATCCCCAGCCAGCCCTTCACGGTGTCGGTGCCGATCACGGCCGAAGGCAGAACCGGCACGCCGGCGGCAAGAGCCATCCGGGCCACACCGGTGTGGCCTTTGTACAGCCGTCCGTCCGGTGAACGGGTGCCTTCGGGGTAGATCCCCACCATTCCCCCTTCGGCGAGGCGACCCAAAACCGGCTGCAAGCCGTTCAGGCTGGCCCGTCCACCCGATCGGTCAAGGGGCACCTGCTTGATGGCTTTCATGAACCAGGCAACGATCTTCGATCCCAGGCCCCGGTTGCCGGCAAAGAGCTCGGCCTTGGCGGGGAAGGTAACCGTGCGGTGAATCATCGCCGGAGCCACGAACGTGTCGCCGGCCGCGATGTGGTTGGAAGCCAGGATCACACCACCGCTTGCCGGGATGTTCTCTTTGCCCACCAACGTCGCACGAAATCCGAGTCGTACCAACGGTACGAAGATCACGTATTTGAAGAAGTTGTACATACCTCAAGCCCTCTGCGCGGCGGAATCAGCCGACAGTCTACGATTTCGACATGGCTAGTTCGACTCGTTCAGTTCAACGCATTTTGGAAACCGCCCGGCCCTTTCACGAAGGCACCGGCCCGGTCGGTGTGCTGTTCTGTCACGGGTTCACCGGCTCCCCCTGGTCACTGCGGGAATGGGCCCAAGTGACCGCCGATGCGGGACACACTGTTGCCCTGCCGCGGCTACCTGGACACGGCACCACTTGGCAGGAAATGAACGTCACCGGGTGGCAGGACTGGTACGCCACCGTTGAAGACGAATTCGATCAGTTGCGGGAAAGCTGCGAGCGCGTCTTCGTTGCTGGGTTGAGCATGGGTGGCGCCTTGGCGCTACGGCTGGCCGAGAAGCGTGGAGACGAGGTCGCCGGGCTGATTCTGGTAAATCCCGCCGTGGCGGCCTATCCCAAGGATCGAATCGCACCACTGGCCCAGCATTTCGTTGCGTCAGTGAAGTCGATCGGTTCGGATCTAGCCGATCCCGACGTGTCCGAGCATGCTTACGACCGCACCCCGGTCCGCGCGGCGGCGTCCATGATGAAAATGTGGGTTGACGTTCGAGCCTGCCTTGATCTGGTGCACTGCCCGGTGCTGCTGTTCCGCTCCGCCGTGGACCACGTCGTTCCCGACATCTCAAAGGACTTGGTTTTAGCTCATGTCTCCAGCGAGGACATCTCAGAGCGGATCCTGGAACGCAGCTACCACGTCGCCACCATGGACTACGACCGGCAGCAGATCTTTGATGAAACCTTGGACTTCATCGCCGCGCATTCCTGAGCTCAGCGGGGACGCAGTGCAGCCCGATACCAGCCGGTAGCGGCCGAAGTTTGGGCGGCGGTGAGTGGGCCCCGCACACCCTGACGGAAAAAGGTCGCCGAAGCCCTCGGCCCCAGTTTGGCGCGCACTTGGTCGGCGGCCACCTGAGCCAGCGCGTAGTCCGTTTGGTTGACCAGACGTTGCGGCAACGCGGCTGGCACGCCGTGAGCCGCGACAAAGGTCCGCACCAGCTCAGCATTGGATGTCGCAGTGGCCGGGTCGCTGCTCGCCGCGACAGACTCCGCCATCCCCTCAACCACCCATAGGGTTCCTTTGGCACACGGCGATTCGACTGCCACATGAACGGCTTCGTGGGTGACGGTGGCGGTCAGCCATTCGGCACTTTGCGCGAAGGCGGCAGGATTCACCACGATGCGCGCGGTGCCCGTCGTGCAACTTGTGACTGCGGCTGTGTTCGTCGCCTGAATGCCGCTCACTGCGGCAAAGTCTGCGCTGGTTGAGGGAATCTCAAGCACCACTCCGCCGTCCCAGTTCAGCGCCGGGTCAACAACTCCAGAGCGGCGAACCGCACCGACCGCAGCATCCATTCGGTCAACCCAACGTTGCCGTTGTGCGGCATCGAGCCCAATCGAAAGCAGGCTGCCGTTCGCAGCACGGCTCGCGCTGACAGTACCGGTGGTCCACAAAGGAGTTTTGCCGACCGGAATGGCTCGGCTGATTCGCCCGTCGTTGGTGAGCTCGACGGTCATCCGTTCCACGGCGGCACGGCGATCACCCGGATACGTGGTTCGCACGGTGAGTTCATTGGGGGTGGCACCGGTTTCGATGACGGTCTGGGCCAGGTGAAGGCCCGCAAACCACCGCGACCCGGTATCTGGGTCAACGAACTGGGCACGAAAAGCGTTTTCACCATCAGCCAAGGAACGAGTGAGCCGCTGAGCGAGACTCTGGGTAGTCGCGGGCGCGGCCGCACAACTGGCGAGGAGCAGGACGGCGACGAGACCGCCAAGGACTCGGGAGGCGATCAGCCGACGATCCGGCGGGCGCTGTACACCGCTGAGTAGGTCGCCAGTTTGTTCACCTGGATACCGTATCGGGGCTGGCGAGCGTGGACGATCTTGCCGTTACCGATGTACATGGCCACGTGGTAGATGCGGCCACCATGAGCGAAGAAGACGAGGTCTCCAGGCGCAAGATTGGACTTCGACACCGAATGGCCGAGGGTGGCTTGAGTCCGTGAAGAGTGCGGCAATGAAACGCCGATCTTGCGATAGGCGGCCATCATCAGGCCAGAGCAGTCGAAGGAGTTGGGGCCGTCAGCACCCCACACATACGCTTTTCCTACCTGGGCCAGAGCGAACGCGATCGCCGTCTTCGCTCGCCCGCTGCCCCCGGCATAGTCGCCAGGATCAGCGGAATCATCGTCGCCGGCCATCGCTTTGCGGTCGGCATCGGAAAGGCCACCGGCCAAACGATCTGCCTCGCTCAGCTTCGAATCGACTTGGCCACGCAGATCTTTGAGCTTGTTTTCCTGAGCGGCCAGCGCGTCAACTTCAGCTTTCGCGGAACGCTCCATGTCGCTCAACGCAGCCTGCTGAATCTCTTGCTCAGAGAGCATGTCAGCCATCCGCTTGTCGATCTGATTGGCCGTCGACAACCGATCAAGCATCTCGTCAGGATTCTGAGAAGTGAAGATCTGAACGGTGGTGCCCATGTCGCGATCGCGGAACTGAGCCAAGGCGATGGTCTGCGCGGTCGCACTCAGCGCATTGACCTTCTTTTGCTGAGCGGCAATATCTGCGCGAAGCAACGTCAAGCGCCTCTTGCCCGCATCCAATGCATCAAGAGCCGAGTCGTAATCTTCACCGATTTCGCTGGCTTGCTGTTCGAGTTGCGCCACCCGATCACGTGCGCTCACCGCGGGTGCCGGATCGGCGGTTGCTGGCGTCACTGGTGCGGTGAAAGACGCAATAGTCACGGCCAGCGCCGTAACCACGATAAGACGTCCACCCCTCAGAAACATTCAGTACCCCTCGCGACTGGGCCGTGTCAGCCCTGAAACAAAACTGAGAAAACCCTAAGGGAAGTCGCAGTATTACGCAACTCCTAGTCCGCGGCACATTGGAGAACGGCGTTGACTAGGCGTGTCACCCGCGAGGGGGACGGCTTTACTGACCAACAACAAGTCTGAGAGGAGGAAGCAACCCGGATTCGGCCATCACTTGCAAAGCCGCCTGCTCCTGGTCGTCCAACTGAACGTCGTCGGAAATCGGCCCCAGGAGAACAGAAATCACACAATCCGTGCACGCCGGGCCGCGGGCCCGGCAGCCGGCGCAATCAACATGCATTATGTCCATGGCTCCACTATCTCGGTCGGCACTGACAGTGCCTCCTGGGACCGGAACATGCCGCAATGTCGGTGCCATCAGTTACCTTCATTGCTGTGAGCAGTACCGCAATCCAGCCCAGTTTCGCCGACATCGGGCGCCCACTAACCGAGGTCACCTTCTGCGTGGTCGATCTTGAAACAACCGGGGGCGGGCCTGAAGACACCATCACCGAGTTCGGCGCTGTGAAAGTGCGCGGCGGTGAACTGCTGGGCGAGTTTCAGACTCTGGTCAACCCCGGAAGGCACATCCCCGCGGCCATTTCCGTTCTCACCGGCATCACCGACCCCATGGTTGTCGATGCGCCCACCTTGGCCGAGGTCCTACCCAGCTTCCTTGAATTCGCTGCTGGCTGCGTTCTGGTTGCCCACAATGCGCGATTTGACGTCGGCTTTCTCAAGCGAGCCTGCGCACAACTCGATTACCGCTGGCCGGGCCCCGACGTCGTCGACACCGTCGCGCTGGCCCGCCAAGTTCTGCTTCGCGACGAAGTTCCCAACGTCAAGCTGGGCACCCTCGCCGCCTACTTCCGCACCGAAGTCACCCCCGATCACCGTGCCCTCGACGACGCCCGCGCCACCGTGGACGTACTGCATCGACTTTTGGAACGAGTGGGAAATCGCGGCGCCGACACCCTCGAAGACCTCTTCGAATTCCTGCAAACGGTGTCACCGGAGCGTCGCGCCAAACGCACGCTCGCCCAGGGATTACCAACCGCACCAGGGGTCTACCAGTTCGTCGCCGACCTCACGGCCGAAGACGGCAGTATTCGACGACAGATTCTCTACGTTGGCAAAAGCCGCAACCTCAAGAAGCGCGTCGGCAGCTACTTCACCGCCGCCGAGACCCGTCCACGCATGGAAGAAATGGTCCGGATCGCGACTGCAGTGGAAACCACTGTCTGTCGCACTCCGCTGGAGGCCGACGTCCTGGAACTTCGCCTCATTGGCGCGCATAGCCCGCGATACAACCGCCGCTCCAAATTCCCCGAACGCCAGTTGTGGCTGAAGATCACCCAGGAGGCCTTTCCTCGCCTATCAGTCGTGCGGCAGATCAGCGATGACGACGGCTTCTACTTCGGCCCGTTCCGCCGCCGCGCCCAGGCCGAGGACGTTATGGCAGCTGTTTGGGACGCCTTCGCCATTCGGCAATGCAACACGCGATTGTCAGCCAAGAAGCGCTCTTCACACTGCGCTCTCGCCGATATGGGTCGGTGCTCAGCACCCTGCGAACTCGCCATATCGGTCGATGGGTACGCCGCCATCGTCGACCAGGTACGCGCCGCGCTGCATGACGACATGCGTCCCGTGATTCACGCTGCGCGACCGAGGCTGGCCCAGCTGGTAACAAATCAGCGTTACGAAGAAGCCGCCGAACTCACCTCCCGGCTGGAGAGCTGCACGCGCAGCGCCTTGCGACACCATCGACTGGCCAGCCTGGCACGTTGCCAGCAAATCGTGGCAGCCCTGCAGGTCGGCACCACCTGGGAGATTCACGTCATCCGTCACGGACGGCTCGCCGCAGCCGCCGTCAGCCGCACCAGCGAAGCCCCTCAGCAGGTGGCCCGCAACGCCGTCGCCAGCGCCGATTGGGTAGCCCCGCCCGTCGGCCCCCAGCCCGCGGCGATCATCGAAGAGACCGAGCGCATCGCAGATTGGCTTGAGAGCCCCGGCATCCGATTGATCGAGATCACTGGCGAATGGAGTTGGCCACGCGGAGTCGGACCCGGGGCTATCACCCAGCTTCGGCTATCGCCTCCGACCGAACATGAAACCGAACCGTTCCCTGGCACACCGTTCGCAATATGATCGGCGCATGATCACCGCGATTGTGTTCGTTGAGGCAGAGACCTCACGGATCCCCGACGTTGCCCAGAACCTGGCCGATATTCCCGAAGTTTCCGAGGTGTACTCCGTCACCGGGAAGATCGACCTGATCGCCATGGTCCGCGTCCGCAGCATCGATGAAGTCGCCACTGTGGTCGCCGATCGCATCAACAAAGTTTCCGGCGTGACCAACACCGAAACACACATGGCCTTCCGGACCTACTCCACCCACGATTTGGAAGCAGCATTCGCCATCGGAGGCTAGCCCGCCCCCAAATACGCAGCGCCCGTCCGGATTAACCGGACGGGCGCTGGCACGTGATGCGCTGAATCAGCTCTCGCTGATCTCGACACTCTCAATGACAACCGGTTCGACCGGACGATCCATCGGACCGGTCTTCACCAAACCGATACGATCCACCACCGCCATCGATTCCTCATCGGCGACCTCACCAAAAATGGTGTGTTTGCGATCCAGCCAGCGCGTCGGTGCCAACGTGATGAAGAACTGGGAACCATTCGTGCCCGGCCCCGCGTTGGCCATCGCCAACAGGTAGGGGCGGTTGAAGACCAGGTCTGGGTGGAACTCATCACCAAACTGGTAACCCGGACCGCCGGTGCCGGTACCCAAAGGGCACCCGCCCTGGATCATGAATCCATCGATGATTCGATGGAAGGCGAGGCCGTCATAGAACTTGCCCGTCGTCGTTTCTCCGGTCTTCGGGTCGCGGTACTCCTTGGTCCCATCGGCCAGACCAACAAAGTTGGCCACCGTCTTCGGTGCCTGGTCGGAATAGAGGTTGATGGCGATATCGCCCTGGTTGGTATGCAGCGTTGCAGTCTGAGTCATCCGGGGGCTTCCTTTCTCGTTGCGGTTACATCCTTACAGATGGGCGTGTATCTAGTGGATTCGCCCGGTACGGTTGAACTCAACACACTCGACTTTGACTACGGAGGCACCGTGAAAACTCAGAAGCTGCGAAATGCGGTCGAGGAGAACACCCAGTCCGCCGTCGAACATCTGGCACCGTTAGTCGCGCAGGCATTACACGAAGGTGGCGAGTTCGCCGATCAGACCTATCAACGCATCCGCCCTGCGATCAAGGACGCCACCATTCGCGGCGCACGGTTCGCTTCTGACACCTTCGACCGAGTCCACCCCGCCCTTGACGACGCCATTGATCGCGTCTCGCCGGCGGTGAACCAAACGATGAAGAAGGTTCGCCCCGCCGTGGACGATGCCCTCGGACGCATCCCACCCAGCGTCGAATACGCCCGCGAGAAGGTCCAAGACGAAATGTTGCCCGGTTTGGCAGGCCAGCTGCGTGAGTTGGCCGCACAGCCGTTGGCCCACGAGCTCAAGGTTGCGGCCGCTTCCGCCGCCTTAGCCGCACAGTTCGACAAGGCCAGCACCAAGAAGAAGCACTCAGGCTGGCGAACCTTCGGCAAGATCGTGCTCGCAGGCGTTGTGATCGGTGGGGTCGCCGTCGCCGTGAAGAAATTGCTCGCCGAGCCGACCAGCGGGTGGGAAACCTACACCCCGCGAGATAGCGCCTACGTCGCCGACCCGGTCGCCGAAGATGAGGACGACATCGGCCTGATCGACGAACTCGACGAGGAAGAGGCCGAGGCCGAAGCCCTCGCAGATGCCGAATCCATCGAAGAGAGCCCCTACGGCGAAGGCTCCTACCTGGGCGACGAACCGCCCGAAGGCTTCACCATCAAGGGCAACGACCGGTCGAAGAAATACCACGTGCCCGGCAGCGCCGCCTACGAACGCACCAGCGCCGAAGTCTGGTTCGACAGCGAAGAAGCCGCCCAAGCAGCAGGGTTCACCAAAGCCCAACGCTGAATATTTCCTGAAGATCAGGGGCGCCCACTCACAACGGCGCCCCTGATTCGTCTTTCTGGGGCATGACAGCTACCTCATCTCAGTTCTCATGGGTGCCCGCAGCCCCATTCCGGGCCCACCTGACGTCGCTGCTTGCCCTCACCGGACTCCCCTGGCCTGTCTTCGCGCTCGCCGGGAATGTTCCCCCACGCCTGGTCCGCCGCCTCGTCAGCGGACAACCACGGCGGCTGTCGAAACTCCCCGCCGAGCACGCCCGCAGGCTGCTCATGCTCAACGAAAGCACCGTGAATGAGCTCGCCGAATGCCGGGTACCCTCCGGTCCAACCCAGGACCAACTCGCGGCGTTGATCGCCGAAGGTCACTCCGTCTTCGAACTCGCCCGGTACTGCCACCTGTCCACCCGCGAGCTTCACACCACAATGCAGACCGCATCCTGCTCGCGTCTCACCGCACTGCTGGTCGAATCAGCCAGCCTTCACTGCGGCTGGCACCGTTAGGCTGCGGCCGTGCCCGCCCCATTCCTGGCCGCTGTGCTTGCCCTCGGCGCGCTCCTGACCACGCCGTCACTGTTCCGATCCCTGCCCGCGCCACCCGAGGCATCTGATCTGAACTTCGGCGACCTGCTCAACGCACCCTTTTCAGGCCTGGTCTTCACCGGAGTTTTCGGTTTCGGCTGGCTCGCTTTGGGTCTCACCGACCCCGCGCTATGGCCAATATGGGCACCGTTTGTGGTCTTCGGTGTCTGGCTCGGACTCGTCGATGCGCAGACGACTTTTCTTCCCAACCGGTTGGTCTATCTCGCACTCGCAGCTGCCTGGCTGGGCACCATCGCCAGTTGTCTGATTCGTGGCGACGCTTGGCCACTGCTCTGGGCTGGTATCGGGACCATCAGCGGAGCCGCCCTGTTCTGGCTGATCTGGCGCTTCACCCACGGCGGGATCGGCTTCGGAGACGTCCGGCTCGCCGCGCTCCTGGGCACCATTGGTGGGGCATCACACCCCGAACTCCTGCTGTGGATCTACCTGCTCGGCACCACAATCGGTGCCTTGTGGGCCGTCGGCGCTCGACTGCGCGGATTGGAAAGCTTCGCTTACGGCCCGGCTTTGCTATTGGGGGCACCCGCGGCTCTGGTCATGTCAGCGGCCTTAGGCCCGTCCGGAACGTTCTAGGCGCCAACCGATTGGGTCGCGGCAATCCAATCATTCAACCGACCAGCCGCGGCACCAGAATCGACGGCAGCCGCGGCCTGTTCAAAGTGCGGACGCAACTGGTCTGCCACCGACCGATGAAGATCCGGCCCTGCGAAGGCGAGCGCAGCAGCTGACGCATTGAGCAGGACCACATCTCGAATCGGCCCCGCCTGCCCCGCCATGATTTCCCGAACAACCTTCGCATTGTGCGCCGGGTCGCCGCCCACCAAGTCCTCAGCAACGGCATCCGCGATGCCCAGCTCCTTCGGATCAAAACTTGTCTCAACAACCTGGCCATCGTCGACCAGCCACACCTGTGAGGTGGTCGTCGTGGTGAGCTCATCCAGGCCGTCGCCACCATGAAAGACCAGGCCCCGGTGCCCCCGTCCGGCCAACACCCCGGCAACCAACGGCGCCATTCGCGCATCGGCTACACCGATCGCCGACGCGGCGGGGCGCGCAGGGTTCGCGAGCGGGCCCAAGAAGTTGAACGTGGTCGGTACCGCCAGCTCGCGGCGAGCACTCGCCACAAAGCGCAATGCCGGGTGATACATCGGGGCAAACATGAAAACGATGCCAGCCCTGGCCAGCACTCCTGCCTGTTCGGACGCAGGCACGTTGAGCACCAGACCCAGGGCCTCCAAACAGTCCGCCGTGCCACAAGCACTCGACGCAGCCCGGTTGCCATGTTTCACCACGGGCACGTTCATCGCCGCAGCCACGATCGCCGCCATGGTGGAGATGTTCACCGTCATCGCGCGATCGCCGCCGGTTCCGACGATGTCCACCGCCTCCGAGGTGATCGAAATCGGGGTTGCCACGTCCAGCATTCCCTGGGCGAGCCCGCCAATCTCGACGACTGTTTCGCCCTTTGCCCGCAAAGCCACTGCAAAGCCTGCGATCTGCGCATCGGTAGCTTCACCGGCAAGGATCCGCCCCATTGCCCAGGCGGCTGCCTCCGGGCTGAGGTCTCGTCCCGCGATGAGATCACCGAGGATCGCTGCCCAGGTCACGCGGAAGCCGCCGCCTCACCATTCAGCAGCGCGGCCGCCTGAGCCGGCAATGCCACCGGATCGAGGGGGTAGCCCCAAAGAGCGTCCGCAGTGGACCAGGTTGCCAGCCAGGCATCAGCAACT
>CAYWIN010000013.1:9481-16575 GCA_964458365.1 uncultured Propionibacteriaceae bacterium | reverse complement strand
GTCTGGACACGAAGGAGGATGGCGTCCGTGCCGCTGATCGGCGGTGGGCCGAGGATCAGCGAAAAGCGCCGGTGTTCGGGAAGTTCTTTGGGCCGGATTACGGCTGTTCGTTCTGGCCGGTGCCGCCGTCGTCCTATCTGGATTTGAACATCCACGGGAAGGATGCCGCTCCGCTGGTGGTGATTGGCGCCACCGGTGACAGCGCCACGCCCTATCAGCAGGCCGAGCGGATGGCGAGTGCTTTGCAGACGGCGGTGCTGGTGACCTATGTCGGTGAAGGTCATGGCAGCTACGGGGCCAAGTCCAGCTGCATCAATGCTTTGGTGGTTGCCTACCTGGTGAATGGTCGGGTTCCGGCCGATCAGACGCGCTGTCATTGACCCCGACTTGGGAATGGTGGCGTTGTGTCCCCTATAGTTGCTTCGGCCCTTGGCCCAGGCCGCCTTAGCTCAGTAGGTAGAGCGGCGCTCTCGTAAAGCGCAGGTCACCGGTTCGATTCCGGTAGGCGGCTCCAGTTGCCAACTCCAGGTGCCCCGATCTCCGGGGGTACACCCCGAAGGTGATACCCTAGGGGGTATTGAAAGGAGACCTGGATGGCAACCACGAACTTGAGCATGGCTGATTTCGAAACCACCATCACGGAGAACGACTTCGTGCTGGTCGATTTTTGGGCCGGATGGTGTGGCCCCTGCATGCAGTTCGGCCCGGTGTACGAGGCTGCCTCGGAAAAGTATCCCGACATGGTCTTTGGCAAGGTCGACACCGAGGCGGAACAGCAGTTGGCTGCCGCAGCGCGAATCATGTCGATTCCCACTTTGATGGTCTTCCGTGAGGGCATCTTGGTCTACGCCCAGCCGGGTGCGCTTCCCGCACCGGCGCTGGATGAGTTGATCGATGCCGTGAAGGCAGCCGACATGGACGAGATTCGAGCCGAGATCGCGCGGCAAGCCGCAGAGTCTGGCGCGCCGGAAGCGGGCGACGATCACGCAGACGGCGACGCGGTTTCGGACGTCGAGGGCGAGCAGGACAAGTAAACATCATGGCCAGCGAGCACAATCCCAGCGCGAGTAAGATCGCTTTCAGTTACACAGCTGAGAGGGGTGGTTCCATGCAATTAGATCCTGAAGCCATGGAGCCGGTGCTGAAGCGCTTGAAGCGTGCGCAGGGGCAAATCGGCGGGATTATCCGAATGCTTGAAGAAGGCCGCGACTGCACCGAAGTGGTCACTCAGCTTGCTGCTGTATCCAAAGCTTTGGACCGAGCGGGATTCGCGGTGATCGCCGGGGGTCTGCGTCAGTGCCTGATGGATGACAACGACAGCAGTGGGGTAGATACCGCCACGTTGGAGAAGCTCTTCCTATCGCTGGCTTAGCCGTCAATGCTGAAGGGGCCTGACCAGACTTGGTCAGGCCCCTTCAGCATTGATGAGAGGTTTGTGTGGCGGTCTAGTGCTCGCCGCCTTTTGTCACCATTCTCATGATCCGCAGGTTGAAGAACACAAACTTGCCGAACTGGGCAGGCAGGTTCTGACGCGACCGAAGGGTCTTCACGTTAGGCATGGGGGCCTTGGTCAGGTCAGCCACTGGCTGTGACGCATTGCTCGATTCAGTCATGATCACTCCGGAATGAGTTGCCAGCCGAGGTGTCCCTTGGCCTTGTAGATGAAGAGGTAGTGCAGCATCAGCTTCGACCAGTGGCCGTAGAGCCCGATCTCGCCTCGGGTGGTGCGCAGGTCACGACCGGTGGGGAACCGATTGAAGTCCGGGACCACCGGATCCATGATCATGGCTGCGGCTGAACCCTTTGTCAGGCCCGTGCCTGCCGAGGCCACGCAGACCGCGCCCATCTTGGTGAGGGGAGCTTCATAGGCTCGCGCTTTGGCGCCCACCTTGATGCGATCAGCGATAGTCATGGCGACGTGCTTGGCCATGACGCCGGACGGCATCCCGGTCCGCGGTGGGGCGGGAGCAATCACGGTGCCGTTCGGGCTCTTGTGTGGCCGCGAGATCTGGTGCGGGGGCGCGAAGGCGATCCCGACGGCCCAGACATTGTCATAGCCCACGGATTGGTAGGTGGACGGCCAGTCTGAGGCGAGCCACTCGTCATAGGGCTTGCCGCTGTAATCGGCGTCGACCTTCATAAATCCACTGGGCGCATACACCTGATCGGTGATGTCCTTGCCTTCAGCGTCGAACGCCTTCACTGGCTGGCCTGAGAACGGCGGCAGCAGCATGGCGAAATCGAAGTCCAGGTTGTGAGTCTGACCATCGATGGTTTCGTAAGTAATGGTCGTCTCAGTCACCCGATGAACGTGAGTTCCGACGATCGGCTGAACCTTGCGCTCGCGGAACAGTGATCCGGTCCACATCTCGCTGGAAGTCTGGAAGCCGTTCTGATTGAAGGTCATTCCGCCGACCCCAAAGTCACCCAAGGCGGGCTCATTCGTGAGGTAGTAGAGAGTGGCCAGGTCGCGAACGCCCGCTTCACGGAGTTCATGATCGACATTGAAGGTGTACTCGAAAGCGGCACCTTCACACGTGCAGGTGCCGTGGCCGGTACCCACAACGAGGGTTTGCGGTTGGCCGGCTTTGAGCTTGTCAATGGTGGCCGCCAGTTTGCTCGCGGCGTGGCGAGCGTGATCGGCCGTACAGACCGACGAGGTGAAGCCATTGTCAGGGCCGAGGCCTTCTGTGGCCTCGAACTTCAGCTTCGGTCCGGTGGCATTGACGAGGTAGTCATAACGAATTCGTGCGGTCTGGCCTGCCTTGGTGGGGCTGGTGAACTCAATGTCCACGGCTCCTCGGCGGCTGTCCGCGTCGCCCTCGGGGCGAATGGCGGTTGCTTTCGCTTGCAGGAAGTTGATTCCCTTGCGCCGGTAGACCGGGGCGAGAGGGAAGATCACCTTCTCTTTGGGAAGCTTTCCTACGCCCACCCAAATATTCGACGGGATCCAGTTCCAGTTCGAATTTGGACTGACGACGGTCACCTTGTGGCCTCGGCCCAGCAGGCGACGCAAATGCAACGCTGCGGTGTGTCCGGAGATTCCGGCGCCGAGAACGACGACTTCTGCCATCACAGACTCCTTTCGCTGGCAACCTGTCCAGCGGCCATACCCTATGGGGTATCAATAGGTAAGTCCAGCAATCGCCCGGCTCGCACAGGTGGGGACACTAGGCAAAAGTGTGCATATTGACGCACGGTGGGCGTCGGGGGGGCTACTCCGCGTCTTTATGACCGGGACGGCCGGTGGCCTCGCCGGGTACGGAAGTCAGCAGGAGCCGTGCACTGTCCACGTCGGACCAGCCTGACCGAAACTCCAAACCCACCAAGGTTGCCGGCGGAAAGACCGGACGTATTTGGGCAAGACCTGCCGCGTCGTCGCGATCATCGACCAACGAGTAGACCAGGCTCGGTAAGCCCGGCGCGTGCCCAATGATCAGGACGTTTTTCAGCTGCTCATCTAACGCAGTCAGCTCAAAAAGCAATCGTCGCGCGCTGGCGTTGTACAACGACGACAGATACCGAATCGGTGCCCTGAGGTTGAGTAGCTGGCTGGTCTGCTTCGCGCGCAGCGCGGTGGAGCACAGCACGAGATCAATGGATGCCTGAGCCAACTGGGGCGCCAGCTGGCGCGCCTGATTTCGCCCTGCGGGGCTGAGTCTCCGCAGGGCATCTCCTCGTCGCTCAGAGTCGGCTGCCGCTTCGGCGTGCCGAAGCAGAAAGAGGCGGTGCGCCTGTGGTTCGCCTCGCAGGGCCATGGGCGGGGCGGCTTACTCCCGTGTGAACTGGTTCTCGTAGGAGGTTCCCCGGGCGCGTTCCCAACTGGCCCGGATCTCCATTTCGGCCTCAGTGTGACCCACCCAGACCGCGCCCTCGACAGACTTGCCGGGCTCCAGGTCCTTGTAGACGCTGAAGAAATGCTCGATTTCGAGCAGTGTGAGGTTGGGCAGGTCGGTCAGTTCCTTGATGCTGGTCTGACGCTGGTCGGCGACCGGGATGCACAGCACCTTGTCGTCTCCGCCCATCTCGTCGCTCATCCGAAACATGCCGATCGCGCGGCACTCGATGAGGGCGCCAGGGAAGGTGGGTTCAGGAACCATCACCATGGCATCCAACGGGTCACCGTCCTGACCTAGGGTGCCTTCAATGAATCCGTAATCGTTGGGGTACTGCGTGGCGGTGAAGAGTGTGCGGTCCAAGCGGATACGCCCGGTGTGGTGGTCCATTTCGTACTTGTTCTTGGTCCCCTTGGGGATCTCGATCGTCACTTCGAAGTGCAGACTCGGTTGGATCGTTGGGCGAATAAAAGCTGGGTGATCCATAAGGGGTGCACCTCTCTGTCATGATGGACGTAGTTATGGACACCTTGAGCCTATCGCCTAGTGGGGCCGACTCGCGTCAGCGCACCACGGTTCGACGTACAGCGGCGATCATGCTGATCCCGCTGGCTTGCGCCGTGCTCGCCGGATGCGCTATTGCCGAGTCTGTCGCCGTGCCGATGCCGCCGGCCGCCGCGCCGACCCCGGCGCCTCTGCCCAATCCGTCAAAGCTGTCTGTTCGGCTCAAAGCGGTCTCGGCGGCCAAGATCACGGCGCTGTCGACGACGGTGCTCGCCCCTAACGGGCAGATGCTGGTGGGCCGAGCGGCCACGAAGCCTTTGACGCCTGCCTCCACCATGAAGGTGATGACGACAATGGCAGGCGTAGAAATTCTTGGTGCGAACACGACTTTTTCCACCCGTGTGGTTGATGCTGGCTCAAACCGTCTGGTCCTGGTGGGGGGTGGCGATCCCCTTCTCACCGACAAGGCGTCCACCTCCAGCTATCGTCCGGCGTCGCTGCAGCAATTGGCCGCCCGGACAGTCGCCGCATTGAAAGGTTCTGGACGGACCCGCATCGCTCTCAGTTATGACGCGAGCCTCTTTAGCGGACCAACCTTCAGTCCGTCTTGGAAGAAGACTTGGGTCAAGAGTGAGGCGCGGGTCGCTGCGCTCGAGATCAACTCCGGGATGCTGACTTCAGCGAAGGCCGACCCTAACCCGCCACGAACAGCTGCACTTGCGCTCGCCGCACGGCTGCGAAAGGCCGGAATCACCGTGGTCTCAGTGACTCCTTTCGCGGCGCCGGCGACCAGTGCTGAAGTGGCTCGGGTCACGTCGGCACCGCTGGCGCTGATCGTCAAGCGAACCCTCCTGGTGAGCGACAACGTTGCCGCCGAAACGATCTCCCGACATGCCGCCAGAGCACGAGGTGCGGCACCAAGCTTTAGTGGGGCCGCTGCAAACGTGAAGAACTGGATGAGCAGCCACGCTCTGTGGACCAGCGGGCAGAAAATCTACGACGGATCGGGTTTATCTCCGGCGAATCGACTCACCACAGCGAGTCTTTCCCAAGCGATCACGATTGCCTTGGCGGATGGCCGCTACCAGTCGGTCATATCCGGACTCCCCATCGCCGGACAGACGGGCACCTTGGCATCCCGTTTTGATGACAAATCCGAAAAGGCTGGGCGCGGCCGTGTCCATGCCAAAACCGGCACATTGCGTGGTGTGGCAGGGCTGGCCGGATACATCACAACCGCCGACGGAGCCCGCCTGCCCTTCGCTGAGTTGGCCAACACCACCAAGCCAGTCAGCGTCGGCGTTCTCTACAACTGGCTCGATCGCAGCGCATCGGCTACAGCCTCTTGTGGGTGCCGATAACCGCAAGGCTGCTCGGTGAATAGCCCCGGCTGAATAAGCTGGCTCTCATGGATCACCTGCCTGCCATCGACTGGGATGCCGCAGTTGCGGCTGGAACAATGGTTTTGCCTGCCGGACCTGCTCTCGACAGTGACGCGGTCGCTGAAGTCGTGGCCGGTCTGCGTCACGCCGCCGCCTCCGCCGTGGAACCGGTCGCCGAAGTCACCGGGATGGCTGAAGCTGCCGCCGCGGAACTCTTGGTGGTCGACCGAACGAGTTGGCTCACCGCCTGCACACAGTCGGCGCAGGCACTCTTGGCGGGGGTCGCAGGTACTCCCGAACTCACCGACTCCGCGTGGCGTCGAGCGCAAGCCAAGGCGCTAGGTGGTCAAGCCGGTGTTGTCTTGGCCGTGATCGCCACCCGCATTCTGGGTCAGTTCGACCCCTTCTACCAACCGAATCGACTGTTGCTCGTTGCCCCCAATGTGGTGGCCGTCGAACGCGACCTGCGTGCCGATCCGGCCGATTTCCGGCTCTGGATTTGTCTACACGAGCAGACCCATCGGGCACAGTTTGGCCGGGCACCGTGGTTGCGTGATCACCTGCTGGCACTGATCACCGAATTGATGGACGACGGAGGGCTGACGCTGCGTTTGACCGATGATGGCGAGGAGCCCGGCCATCGTCGGGTGATGGGAACGCCGGAACAGAGTGCTGCTTTTGATCAGGCGTCGGCGGTGATGTCTCTTCTGGAAGGGCACGCTGACGTCATGATGGATCGGGTCGGGACCGCGGTGGTGCCGAGCTATCGGACCATTCGTGAGAGCTTCGACCAGCGCCGCTCGGCAGCCGGCTGGTTTGGCTGGATCCAAAAGCTGCTGGGGATGGACATCAAATACGCCCAGTACCGCGAAGGCGCAGCGTTCTGTGAAGAAGTCCTCACCGTGGCGGACCGAGACACGCTGAATCTGGCGTTCAGCTCTGCGGAGCTGTTGCCCAGCCTCACCGAACTCCGTGAGCCGCAGTCGTGGCTTAAGAGGATTTAGCTGCGATGGCCCGTCGTGCGTTGGGCCCCGCCGGTCTGGCCGTTGTTCAGGCGGTCGACGCCGCAGTCGATTCCGACATGTTGGTGGCCTGTTCTGGCGGACCCGATTCGTTGGCGCTGGCGGCCGCGGCGGCGGTGGTGGGTAAGCGGCGCTCTCGGACGGTGCGGGCCGTCGTTGTTGATCATGGGCTTCAACCGGGCTCTTCCCAGGTGGCTGCCGATACCTGCGATCAATTGATGGATCGGCTCCATGTTCCTGCCACCGTGGTTGCGGTCCACGTCGAGCCTCAGGCGGGGCCGGAGGCAGATGCCCGTCAGGCGCGGTACCAAGCCTTGGATGAGGTTGCGCAGCCCGGCGAACTGGTCCTT
>CAYWIN010000013.1:0-9471 GCA_964458365.1 uncultured Propionibacteriaceae bacterium | reverse complement strand
CTTCTGGGCCATACGCTCGACGACCAGGCCGAAACCGTGCTCCTCGGTCTTGCCCGTGGTTCAGGGGCCCGTTCCTTGGCGGGGATGGCCGTGCGTCGGGGATCTTTTGTCCGGCCGTTTCTGGGTTTGCGTCGAGCGGTGACCGAGCAGGCGTGTCGTGAATTTGGGCTCATCCCTTGGCGGGATCCGCACAATGACGATGGTGGTTTCGCTCGCGTACGCGTCCGCCACCAGGTGTTGCCGCTGATGGAATCCGAACTGGGGCCAGGAGTTGCTGAAGCGTTGGCCCGCTCGGCATCTTTGCTGCGAGCAGACGCTGACTACCTTGATGCGTTGGCCGATCAAGAACGTGCCAGTCTGGGCCCTGACCGCTTGGACTGCCGGGTCTTGGCGGACTTACCTGAAGCTCTTCGCTCACGCATCGTGCGCCGTTGGTTGCAGGAATCAGGGCTGATGGCTCCGACCTGGGCCCACTGCGAAGCGGTCCTGTCTTTGGTGACCGATTGGCGCGGCCAACGGTGGGTGGATCTGCCCGGTGCGCGGGTGCGCAGGGTGGACGGCAAGCTGGTTTGCTCCCGATCGGGTCCTGCATAGCGGTGCGGGTCTGTTGAGCAATCATGGATGGCATGACCGGATCGGCGCGGTAGGTTTGGCGACGTGGATGCCGCTGACATTGCCGAGGATCTGACTGAAGTCCTCTACTCCCGCGATCAGATTGCCGCTCGTTTGGCCGAGATCGCCGCCCAAATCGATGAGGATTACCGCGACAAAAACCCTCTCCTGGTGGGCGTGTTGAATGGCGCGGTCATGGTGATGGCGGATTTGTCGCGTGCACTGCACATCGACTGCGCCATGGACTGGATGGCGGTTTCGTCCTATGGCATGGGTACGCATTCTTCGGGTGTCGTCCGCATCCTCAAAGATCTGTCGACAGACCTGGTCGGCCGACATGTCTTGGTCGTCGAGGACATCATCGACACCGGGTTGACGTTGACTTACCTCATGCAGAACTTGGCCTCTCGAAATCCAGCAAGCTTGGAGATCATGGCGATGTTCCGCAAGCCGGAGGCGATGAAGATCGACATTGATGTGCGCTATATCGGTTTTGATCTCCCCAACCGCTTTGTGGTCGGATACGGCCTGGATTATGCCGGTCGTTATCGCAACCTTCGGGACGTGGGAATCCTTGCTCCACACGTGTACAGCTGATGCGTAGCGGTGGAAGTTGCTCCGTTCGGTATCGTCCTACTAGCTGGTGCCACTGCCCTGATGAAGGCGAGTCATGAACCTTTCTCGGATTTTCCGTTCCCCGATCTTCTGGGTTGTCCTGGGCTTCGTGGGGATCATGGTCATCTTTCAAGCCGTTGGTGCGGCGAATGGATACCAAACCAAGCCGACCTCTGAGGTCGTGGCGCTGATCAACTCGAATACCCCCCTCGCCGAAGTGATCCTCACTGACGGCGAACAAACCATCAAGGTCACGACGAAATCCAACCCGCCGCAGAAGATTCAGGCCGCGTGGGTGGGAGGCCAAAGCCAACAACTGGTGAATCGACTGATCCAGCGCACGGCCGACGGTTCGATTGACAAGTGGGACGCGGTAAACCCCCAGCTGGGGATTTGGGGCACCTTCTTGATGAGCGTGGTGCCGCTGCTCGTGATCGCCTTGCTGTTCTTCTTCCTGATCAACAGCGCGCAAGGTGGCGGCAATCGCGTGATGGGCTTTGGGAAATCGAAAGCGAAGCTGGCATCGAAGGACACCCCCAAGACCACTTTTTCCGACGTCGCAGGTTGTGAAGAAGCCATCGAGGAGCTTCAAGAGATCAAGGAGTTCCTCTCAGAGCCGGGGAAGTTCACCGCGGTGGGCGCGAAGATCCCGAAGGGCGTTCTGCTCTATGGCCCCCCGGGCACCGGCAAGACGCTCTTGGCTCGTGCTGTGGCCGGAGAGGCCGGCGTCCCGTTCTTCACCATCTCTGGCTCGGACTTCGTGGAAATGTTCGTCGGAGTGGGAGCTTCCCGCGTCCGGGATTTGTTTGAGCAGGCCAAGGAGGCAGCCCCAGCCATCGTCTTCATTGACGAAATCGACGCAGTGGGGCGTCACCGTGGGGCCGGCATGGGTGGTGGCCATGACGAGCGGGAACAGACGCTCAACCAGCTGCTGGTCGAGATGGATGGCTTCGACGTTCGTGGCGGCGTCGTACTGATCGCGGCCACGAACCGACCTGACGTGCTCGACCCGGCGTTGTTGCGTCCGGGACGTTTTGATCGTCAAATCCCGGTTGAGGCGCCAGACATGAAGGGCCGCTTGCAGATCCTCCAGGTCCATGCGGTCAATAAGCCAATGGCACCTGATGTGGATCTCTCCTCGGTGGCCAAACGTACCCCGGGCTTCACCGGGGCCGATTTGGCGAATGTGCTGAACGAAGCGGCGTTGCTGACTGCGCGAATGAACTTGCGCTTCGTGGGCAAGTTCCAGATGGACGAAGCCATCGACCGTGTTATCGGTGGACCGCAGAAGCGAAGCCGCGTGATGAATGAACGTGAGCTCCTGATCACGGCGTACCACGAAGGTGGGCATGCTTTGGTGGCCGCCGCGATGCCCGGAACGGACCCGGTTCAGAAGGTGACGATTTTGCCCCGCGGGCGTGCGCTGGGCTACACGATGGTGATGCCCGACGATGACAAGTACTCCCAGACCCGGGGTGAGTTGCTGGATCAGCTGGCCTACATGTTGGGCGGACGAGCGGCCGAGGAGCTGGTCTTTCATGACCCGACGACCGGGGCTGGCAACGACATTGAGAAGGCCACGAAGCTGGCTCGGGCCATGGTGACTGAGTTCGGCATGACGGAGGGGCTGGGCGCGGTCAAATATGGCTCCGGGGATCGCGAGCCGTTCCTGGGCTTGGACTACTCCAACGATTCGCGTCTCTACTCAGATGCCACGGCGTCACTGGTCGATGATGAGGTCTCGAAGCTGATTGCCAATGCGCACCAGGAAGCATTTGACGTGCTGACAGCAAACCGTGAGGTGCTCGATGAGCTGGTGCGTCAGCTCTTCGAAAAGGAGACCTTGGACAAAGAGCAGGTGGCCAAGATCTTTGAGCCGCTCAAGCGTTGGCCCAAGCGCCCGGCATGGACAGGGTCCCCCAACCGTGCCCCCAGCGATGTTCCGCCCGTTGATCCGCCGGAGCGTCGCGCACCAGCCGATTCCAACTACCCGCCCCCGGGTCCGCCCACGAATTTTGGGCCGCCGCCGATGCCGCCGGGACAGCCTTTCCCGCCGCTGTATCCCGGAGACCAGGGGTTAGGCGGGCCACCCCAAACAAGGAGTTGAGACGTGGCCTTCGATCAGGAGCGGATTGCAGCCGCAGTACGTGAGATCCTCATCGGAATCGGTGAGGATCCCGATCGAGACGGCTTGGTCGATACTCCCCGGCGGGTTGCACGCGCCTACGCCGAGATGTTCGACGGGCTGGACACCGATCCGGCCGAGGTTCTTTCCACCACCTTTGAGCTTGGTCATGACGAGATGGTCTTGGTGCGAGACATCGAGGTGTGGAGCACGTGCGAGCATCACTTGCTGCCCTTCACTGGCGTCGCGCATGTGGGCTATATCCCCAGCCGTGGCCGGATTACCGGGCTGAGCAAGTTGGCTCGGTTGGTGGACGCTTTTGCCAAACGCCCGCAAGTGCAAGAACGACTGACGTCCCAAATCGCCGATGCCCTGGTCGAGCATTTGGGGGCGCGGGGCGTCATTGTGGTGCTGGAGTGTGAACACCTGTGCATGACGATGCGTGGCGTCCGAAAGCCGGGAGCCAAGACGGTCACCAGCGCCGTCCGCGGGGTGATGGCGAGTCCCGCCACCCGTGCGGAAGCCATGAGCTTGATCATCGGCTGAGTACACCCAGGGAATGGGCCCGAACCGGTGGGGCGGCCAAGATTGGTTAGGCTTCGCCAGTGAGTACGCTGCCGCAACCGGGCCGGACCCTTGTCATGGGTGTGTTGAATGTCACGGCGGACTCCTTCTCTGACGGCGGCGAGTTCTTGGACGTTGATGCCGCGGTAGCTCATGGACGCCAGCTCATCGAAGACGGCGCCGATTTGGTCGATGTGGGCGGCGAGTCAACTCGGCCGGGGGCGGCCAGAGTCGGATTGGATTCCGAGTTGGCCCGAGTCGTCCCGGTCATCGAACAGCTTGCCGCTGCTGGCGTCCCGATTTCGGTGGACACCACTCGTCACGAGGTGGCTGTGGCTGCGGTGCGTGCGGGCGCTGTTCTGGTTAACGATGTCTCTGGCGGGCTGGCCGATGATGCGATGCTGGCCGCAGTTGCTGATGCCGGTTGCGCGTATCTGACCATGCATTGGCGTGGGCATTCGGATCAGATGCAGGCGCATGCGCTCTATGACGATGTGGTCGGTGAAGTGCTCGCCGAATTGGACCAGCGGGTGGTCGCCGCGAAGGGCGCGGGGATTCGCACTGATCGGTTGGTGATTGATCCCGGTTTGGGGTTCGCCAAGACTGTCGACCACAACTGGGAGTTGCTGCGGCACCTTGACGCCTTTGATGCTTTTGGCTTGCCGGTTCTGGTCGGCGCTTCGCGCAAGCGTTTTTTGGGTGAGCTTTTGGCCGACGATGCGGGCATGCGTCCCGCGAAAGGCCGTGACGACGCGACCACGGCGCTGACGGCGCTGCTGGCTGCGTCGGGAGTGTGGGGGGTGCGCACTCACACTGTGCGTCCGCAACGTGATGCGATCTTGGTCGCGGGGATGTGGCGAGGGCATGTCTGCGGCTAAGGTGCGCCAAGGAGGCGAGTCGATGCCAGGAGCGGATTCCATTCGATTGAGTGGGGTACGGATTGATGCCGTTCACGGGGTGTACCCGGAGGAGAAGCTGCGCGCCCAACCTTTTCTCGTTGACCTCACTGCGACGTTGCGCCCCCGAACTGAGGTGGATCAACTGTCGACCACCGTCGACTACTCAGCCTTGGTCTCTGCGGTTGTTTCGACGGTGCAGGGGGAGTCTGTCGACCTCATCGAGACGCTCGCGCAACGTATTGCGCGCGCCGCACTGGCTTTTCCCGGCATCGCCGAAGTAGAGGTCAGTGTCCATAAGCCAGAGGCGCCACTTCCGGTGCCCGTATCCGACGTATGTGTGACGATCACCCGGAGGAACCCAGATGAGTGATGCCGAATTCGACATCGATACCCTTTCGGGCATGAGCCCGATACGCCAGGCAGTTTTTTCCCTGGGTTCGAACCTGGGTGATCGATATGAATACCTTCAGGGCGCAGTTAACCACCTTCGTGCCACTCCAGGGCTCGAGTTGGTGGCGATTTCGTCGGTCTATGAGACCACACCGGTCGGAATGCAGGACCAGCCAGACTTCCTCAATCTTGTGGTTCTCGCACAATCGTCACTTGCGTCCACGGTGATGCTTGAGCGTGCACTAGCAATTGAAGATGCATTCGATCGGGTGCGAGAAGTTGCCGGAGGTCCTCGAACGGTCGATGTTGACTTGATTGCCGTCGATGATCGACGAATCAACAACGAAATGTTGGTGCTTCCCCATCCCCGTGCTCATGAACGCGCGTTCGTGTTGGTTCCGTGGCTGGAAGTTGATCCCGAAGCGCGGATTGTCGGCAAAGGCGCCGTTTCTCAGTTGGTGTCCAGTGTGGACGTGGCTGGAGTGAAGCGGCGGGACGATCTGCAGGTCGAATGATGGGAGAACGTGACCCTGAGGGCCAACTTTCTTTGACGGGTTGGTCGGGAGTGTTGGCCGCAGCCATCTTGGGTGCGGGAATCGGATGGTCCATCTTTGCCTTTGCCGAAGAGTTCGGAATGGACCGCCCCCAGATTCCCCTATTGGCTAGTGTCACGGTGGCGGCATTGGTGATCATGGCCGGTGCCAGCGCTGGTTATGCCTATCGCGTCATTCAGGTCAAACGCGAGCCGATTCCCGCTCAGCGCGCCATCGCGCTCCGGGTACTGGGCGCGTCGTCAATCCTGGCGGGGTCGGGACTTGCGGGGGCCTATCTAGCGGTGATCATCTACTTTGCCGACCAAATTGGTGCGCCGCTGCCGTTTCAGCGTGTGGTGAACTCAGCAGTTGCTTTGGTGGCGAGCATTGCTTTGGCTATTGCGGGAGCGCTGCTGGAACGTGCTTGCCGGATTCCCGATCCGCCTTCGCCGGACGCCACGCCGAACGACGTGCCTCAAAGTGGAGAGTCGCCCAGCTAAACTCCGCAACGTGTCACACCTTGTCGCATCGCGTAAAGCGATTTCTTCCCCGCGTCGCCGCTATCTGCGGCTATCGCTGTTCGGTTCGGCCCTAGCTGCCGTCTTTGCCGGGCTTAGCGATCCATGGTTGATGCCTATCGGTCTGGTGCTTTCGGTTGCCGGTGGCGTCTTCGCCGCCTATTTGGGGCTGCGCGAAGCGCGAGTTGTTGAACTGGAATTGCGTGCAGAACAAGCCGCCGAAGCGCAACGCGCCGCTGAGCTCTTCCACGAGGCCAGCCAGCGTCAAGTTGGTGTGGTCAAAGTCATGAGTGCTCGCAATGACGATTTGACTCAGCAGCTGGACCAGACCTATCAGGCTCTATCCGATTCACGAATTTCGTTGGCCGAGACCCAGACCACCTTGGCTGCGCTGAGCCGCGAGGCGTCAAGTTTGCGTGGTGATAAGGCTTCGCTCCAGTTTGAGCTCAATCAGCGCACACAGGAGTTGGCGGCTGCGACTCAGAGCCTGGCTGAAGCCCAGGCTGACGGACCATCCGATGTGGTTGACCTTCCCCAACGCTTCGAAGTCGGCACTGACATTTGGACCGAAGACGGCTATCCCACGGTGGTTCAGCTGGCTGCGCTGGCGAATCCCGTCGTTTCGGATGAGGACCTCAGAAAGCGCGCTTGATCTCTCATTGACCGCCGCTCTGCGAACTCGCGGGGCGGCGGTTCTCTGCATCTGGAGCATTTTTCGGGGCCTCCAACTTTGTTCCGACTAGTGCTTTTTGTGGCGTCTGCAAGAGTGTGCAGGATCGTGGGATCTCGCGAACCAAGTTGCAAATCCGATACCAAACGAAAGCATGTGCTTATGTGAACGCCGTACTCAAGAACAGCGTTTTATTTTCGAATACCCAGTTATGGGTGAGTGGTTGACAACTTGAGGCGAGAAACGTATTGAGCGCCAATCCCATTAGTTTTGGATTTGGCTTGATTGTGTTCTGTGCAGGTATATGATTCAGGGACGCATTGGGGAGCCAATAGCTGCCATCTTGGTAGCGCAGTATCGAAAGGACCAACATGGCCAAGCGAGTCCAGGTCATTCACACCGACGACCTCGACGGCAGCGAAGCAGACGAAACGATCTCCTTCGCACTTGATGGGATTGCATACTCAATCGATTTGTCCGCAGCAAACGCCACCAAACTTCGCGATGCCTTTGCCCCGTTTGTTTCCGCGGGTGAACGCGATCGCAGTGCACGTCGTTCAGGACGCCGCAAGTCCAGTGGAACCGCCGCCACTGAGATTCGGGCCTGGGCTATCGACCAGGGCATGCAGGTTTCGAGCCGGGGCCGCGTGTCGGCCGAGGTTCGCGAAGCCTACGAGCGCGCCCATAGCTGATTTCGCCGGTGTCGCCCCCGGTTCCCGCAATTGAGCCGGGGGCGAACACGGGATTCCTTCGCCCGGTTTTGGGGTTGACTAAGCTGATAGCGCTAGCCGTGTGATCTTTGGAGGGGTCCGTCGGTGACGCCGCGCAGCAGTTCGACGAAGGAGATCCACCCATGTTCGATCGGTTCACCGACCGCGCTCGCCGGGTGATTGTGCTCGCCCAAGACGAGGCGCGCATGCTCAACCACAACTACATCGGTACTGAACACCTTCTGCTGGGCCTCATCCATGAGGGTGAGGGCGTTGCAGCCAAGGCTCTGGAGTCCCTGGGAATCTCCCTGGAAGCGGTTCGCGAACAGGTTGAAGAGATCATCGGGCAAGGTCAGCAGGCACCGACCGGCCACATTCCGTTTACGCCCCGCGCCAAGAAGGTGCTGGAGTTTTCGATGCGTGAAGCGCTCCAGATCAACCACCCATACATCGGGACCGAACACATTTTGCTCGGCCTTATCCGTGAAGGTGAGGGTGTCGCGGCCCAGGTTCTCATCAAGCTGGGCGCTGACTTGAACACGGTCCGCAATACCGTGCTTCAACTTCTTTCGGGCTACCAAGGGAAAGAGGCAGCCACGGCAGGAGCGCCAGACGCTGGCCCCGCCTCGTCGTCGGCCACGATTTTGGACCAGTTCGGGCGCAACCTGACCCAGGCTGCGCGTGAGAACAAACTTGATCCGGTCATCGGCCGTGAGAAGGAAATCGAACGAGTCATGACGGTGCTGTCCCGTCGCACCAAAAACAACCCGGTGCTGATCGGTGAGCCCGGCGTCGGAAAGACCGCGGTGGTTGAAGGCCTGAGTCAACAAATCGTGCGCGGGGATGTCCCCGAGACGCTGCGTGACAAGCAGATCTACACCCTCGATTTGGGCGCTTTGGTCGCAGGGTCTCGTTACCGTGGCGACTTTGAAGAGCGGCTCAAGAAGGTGCTTAAGGAAATCAAGACCCGCGGTGACGTCGTGCTCTTTATCGATGAGATTCACACCTTGGTGGGTGCGGGTGCTGCCGAGGGTGCGATTGACGCCGCCTCGATCTTGAAGCCGATGCTGGCCCGTGGTGAGTTGCAGACCATTGGCGCAACGACCTTGGACGAGTACCGAAAGTACATCGAGAAGGACGCAGCGTTGGAGCGTCGCTTCCAGCCGATTCAGGTTGCGGAGCCGTCGATTGCGTTGACCATTGACATCTTGCGGGGGCTTCGGGATCGCTATGAGGCTCATCACCGGATCACGATCACCGACAACGCGCTCACTGCTGCGGCTCAGATGGCTGACCGGTATATCTCCGATCGTTTCCTGCCCGACAAGGCGATCGATCTGATCGACGAGGCCGGCGCGCGCCTGCGGATTCGTCGTATGACGGCACCGCCGGACTTGCGGGAGTTCGACGAGAAGATCGCCGCGGTGCGTCTGCAAAAGGAAGCCGCCATTGATGCTCAAGACTTCGAGGTCGCAGCTCGTCTGCGCGACGACGAACGCAAGCTCACCGTCGCCCGCGGCGAAAAGGAAGATGCCTGGAAGTCTGGGGACCAAGATGTGCCAGCCGAAGTCGATGAGGAAGCCATCGCCGAGGTGCTGTCCAGCGCAACCGGAATCCCGGTCTTCAAACTGACTGAGGAAGAATCCTCGCGTCTGTTGAAGATGGAAGAGGAAATCGGCAAGCGCTATATCGGCCAGCATGACGCGGTCAAAGCACTGGCTCGTTCCATCCGGCGCACGCGCGCCGGTCTGAAAGATCCCAAACGGCCAAGCGGATCGTTCATTTTCGCTGGCCCGTCCGGTGTGGGCAAAACGGAGCTGACTAAGGCGCTCACC
>CAYWIN010000012.1:0-16784 GCA_964458365.1 uncultured Propionibacteriaceae bacterium | reverse complement strand
CCCGGTTCCCTGCCGGGAGCGCTGATTGCGGTCGTCGGAGCCACCTTCGTTGCCGAGCACTTTGCCCTGCCGGTCTCCCGGATTGGGGCGCTGCCGTCGTCGCTTCCGGCTCCGGCGATCCCGCTTGTTGACTGGACGCAACTGGGTGGCCTGGTGGGTTCTGCGATTGCCGTGGCCGCCTTGGCCGCGATCGAATCACTCCTGTCGGCGCGGGTTGCGGCAGGGATGGCGCCGACCGGTCGCGTCCTTCCGGACCGCGAAATCGTGGGGCAGGGCCTGGCGTCCATCGCGTCGGCACTCTTCGGTGGGATGCCCGCCACCGGTGCCATCGCCCGAACGGCGGTCAACGTGCGCGCCGGGGCGAAGTCACGACTTGCCGCGATCACGCATTCAGTGATTCTTGCCCTCGTCGTTGCCTTCGGGGCAGGCATGGCTTCTCGGATCCCGCTGGCAGCGCTGGCCGGTGTGCTCATGTCGACGGCGATTCACATGGTGAACCCCAAAGAGGTCCTTGCGCTGATTCGGGTGAGCCGAGCCGCTGCGACAACCTTTGTCGTCACGATCATTTGCACGGTCTTCTTGGACCTGATTACCGCAGTCGAAATCGGGGTGGCCTTGGCCGCATTCTTTGCCCTGCGCACCTTGGCCAGTACGACTCACGTGGTGCGCGAGGAGATCCCTGGACCAGCCCAGCCGGGGGATGAGCACATCGCCGTCTTGACGATGGAGGGCTCGCTCTTCTTTGGGGTGGCCGATCGCGTGCTGGATGACTTGGCGGAGTTCGACGCCTGGGTGGTGGTACTGCGGCTGTCGGGAGTGGGCCTGCTTGATTCCACAGGCGCGCGACGCCTGGCCGAGCAGATCAAGATGCTGGAGTCGCACGGAGTACACGTCCTGGTCAAAGGTTTGCGGCCGGCACACCTCAAAATCGCCGAGCACAGTGGCCTGCTGGAAGCCCTGGACGGACGTTCGTTCGCCACCCTCGATCAGGCCGTTGCGTCCGCACGATCACTGGTCGAGGCACGCATCGCCGCCGCAGCCCGCCATCGCGGACTCGGCGGCGCAAGTGAGGTCTGACCTAGGCCGCAGCCTTCCGTGCAGCGCGCTTTTCCCGCCACGACTCGAGGAGGTCGTAGAGCACCGGGACCAAAATCAGTGTCAACGCCGTAGAACTGACCAAACCACCGATTACGACGATGGCCAGTGGCTTTGAGATGAACACTCCGCCACCGGTTAAGCCGAATGCCATCGGGGTAAGCGCGAAAACCGTCGCCAACGCCGTCATGACGATGGGTCGAACCCGAAGTCGAGCACCGGCCTGAATGGATTCGGACACGCCGAGGCCCGATCTTCGTTTCTGGTTGATCAGGTCGATCAACACGATGGCGTTGGTGACCACGATGCCGATCAACATCAACAAGCCGATCATGCTGGGTAGGCCGAGTGCGGTATTGGTCACCAGCGACAGGCCGAGTGCGCCGGTCGCGGCGAAGGGAACCGACACCATTAGGACCAGAGGCTGGAGCAAAGAACCAAAGGTCGCGACCATGATCAGGTACACGATGGCAATCGCCACCAGCATCGCCAAGCTGAGTTGCTGGAATGAATCGGTCTGCTGTTGGGACACGCCACCAAGGCGATAGGTGATTCCTTCAGGCAGATCCAAAGCGGCCAGCCCGGCCTGGATTTGTGCGGTGGTCGCGCCAAGGTCAGCCGATTCCGAGCTGGCCGTGATCGTGGCGGCCCGGGCGCCGTCCACCCGGGTGATGGACGCCGGTGACTTGACGGTCGTGACGGTGGCTATCGCACTCAGCCGGACCGGTTTGGCGTTGCCGCCCATACCGCCAGCCGTTCCATCCTCGAGGGATTTGAGCTGCTGATCAGCGGCGATAACGCCGGCCTGTGCTTGTCCCAGCTGGCTCTGTACAGCCGTCATCGCTTGGGTCAGCTGCGCCATTCCGGCCGCGATCGGTTGGCAGGCCGGGCTTGTTGGCGCGGCCATGCATTGGGCGGGGAACGCCGCAAGCTGTTGTTGCAGCGACCCCAGTTGTTTGGTGAGGATGCCGACAGCCTTCTGTGACTGCGCCTTGGACTTCTTCAGTGCCGACTTGGAATCTGCCGTCATCGCGTTGGCGTTCATCGTTTGAGTAACCGGCAGCTCGATCTTGCGCAAGCTGGCGATATTCGTGGCAGGGTTCTTCACCCGCATATAGACGTTGAGCGTGTCGTCCCCGGACGGCATCGTGCCGATGAGCTGGCCGCGCACTGCTCGGGAGACGGCCTGCCCGACGCTCGCTTGGCTCATGCCCAGGTCGGCAGCGGCCGCGTTGTCCACGTTGACCGAGATTTGGTCGCGTCCCTCGCTGAGGTCGGAGGACACGTTCACCAAACCTGGAATGCCCTTCATCAGGGCCGCGACTTGGTCGTTTGCCGCTTTGAGTTTGGCCGGATCGGAGCCTTCGACGTAGACCAACACGCTGTTTGTGGAATTGCCGACGCTCACGTCGATGGTTCCAACGCTGGGCCCGAGCTCGGCCAGGCCGGACCGGATCCCGCCGATGACGCTCTTCGCCGAGTAGCCGGCCTTCAGCGGGACGGTGTAGCTGACCTGGTTAGTGTCCGAGGGGCCTCCCAAGAAGGCACTCATATCGCCACCGATACTGGTGGAGTACGTCTGGACAGCCGGGTTTGCGGCCAGGACTTTTTCGACTTTCCTGGCGGCTGCATCAGTTTGAGCCAATGAGCTTCCGGTGGGCAGCTCTTGATTGATCATGACTGATTCGTCGCCTTGATCGCCCAGGAAGTCAGTTTTGAGTAGCGGGGTGGCGGCGATGGTCGCCGCGAAGAGGAAGGCGGCCAGGCCAACGGTGATCCAGCGATGCGCCAGAGTCCAGTTCAGAGCGGGCAGGTAGGCCCGCTGCAGCCAACTATCTTTTTCGGGGGTAGGCGGTGTGGCTTCGCTGCGCGCCGGGACGGCTTTGGGCTTCATGAACCATGAAGCCAGCACAGGCACCACGGTCAAGGCGACCAGCAGAGAAGCCATCAATGCAATGGTGACGGTGAAGGCGAACGGCCGGAAGATCTCGCCTGCTTGTCCACCAACCAGGCCGATGGGTGCGAAGACGGCAACCGTGGTCAGCGTTGAGCTGGTCACAGCACCAGCAACTTCACCGACCGCCGAGATGATCGACTTGTGGCCGGTTTCCCCTAGCCCTTGGTGTCTCTTGATGTTCTCAATCACCACGATGGAGTCATCCACGACTCGTCCGATGGCGACCGTAAGTGCGGCCAGCGTGAGGATGTTCAAAGTGAACCCGCTCACCAAGAGGCCGATGAGCGCAATCAGCAGCGACAGCGGGATCGAAATGGCCGTGATGATGGTGGGGCGAATGGAGCCCAGGAAGACCATGATCACCAGCACGGCCATTGCCAGACCGATTCCCCCTTCAACGCTGAGATCGTGAATCGACTGCTCGATGTAGGGGGCCTGGTCGAAGAACACGGTGAAGGTCGCGCCGCCGGGAATCTGCTTTTCTAGCTGAGGTAGCAGCTCGTTCACGGCCCGAGAGACGCTCACGGTGTTGGCCTGGCTGTCTTTCGTGATCGACAGCGTCAGTGAGGACTTGCCATTTACCCGAGAGATGCTCGTCTTTGCGACGGGTTGTTCAGTGACGGTGGCCACATCTCCGAGCCGGACGGCACCCTTGGCCGTAGGAATCTGCAGGTTGGCGATTTGGGCAGCGCTGGTGAAGGATCGACCGGTCTGAACGTCGATGTTCCCGGCTCCGGACCGGATGGTGCCCGAGGGCATGGCGTTGGCATTCGCTGCGTACAGCTGGGCCACCGTCGAAGGGTCGATGCCCTTGTCATTGAATACGGCGGGGCTGTAGCTGATCATTATTTCGTGGGTCTCTTGACCTGCCACAGCTGCGTCCCGGACCCCAGGTATTGCCTCAATTTTGGGCACGATCGTCTGGTTCATCTCGCTGGTCAACGTGGTGATATCGGCGTCGGACGATACGGCCAAAACGATGATGGGGATGTCATCGAAGCTGCCGGTGACGACTTTAGGGTCGACGGAAGTCGGCAGGGTGGAAGAAATGGAGTCGATGGCACTGCGGATCTTGTTCGCCATGTCGTCAGGCTTGAGCCCGTAGTCCCACTGGACGCTGATCTGAGAAACCCCAGATGAGCTCGTGGACGTCACGCTGCTCACTCCGGCGACGCCCTTCACCGCAGATTCGATCGGTTTGGAAACCTGAGCCTCGACGACTTCGGGGGACGCGCCGGGGTACAACGTGAGGACGCTTCCACGGGGCAGGTCAATGGAGGGGATCAGTTCTTGCTTCAACGCGCCGGCGGCATAGACGCCAAATCCGATTGCGAGCAAGCTCAGCAGGAGCACGACGCTCCGTTGGGCAAGGCTTCCCTTGGTGAGTCGAACCACGAACGAATCCTCTCGATAGCTAGGCTCAGGCTGCCAGCGTCAGTTAGCCTACTACTAAGTTTTTGTGGCACCGCAGGGGGTTTTGTGCACGGCGATATCGATTTGGACGCCTTGGGCTTGGATGCGGACCGGGCTGCTGTGCTTCGCGAAGTCTTCGCTCTTTTTGGCCAGGTTCATGATCAGGCGCTGCGAATCGCCGGACCTATTCCCTACCCGACCGAGCTGACCATTCAGCAGCTTCGCGTGTTGGGCATCCTGGCAAAGGGTCCCGGGATGGCTGGCAGTGAACTGGGTCATCGACTTGGCGTCAGTGCGCCGACCGCGAGTGGCTTGGTGGATCGGTTGGTGGAGAAAGGCTTGCTGGCCCGAGTGGATGACCCAGACGACCGTCGGATTCGTCGGCTTCATGTGACCGAGGATGGGCGCGACGTGATTCGGCAGACCGATTCGCTGGTGGAGCGGGCGATGATCAAGGTAATCAAGATGATGACTTTGGACGATTTGGAGACGATGCGGCACAGCTCCCAGGTCTTTTTGGACGCGATGGGGCGCGCGCTTGCGGCTGGTCTCGACGCGGACTGAGTGGGTTCTTCGCCACTTCCGTCACAGTCGTCACTCGACACGCCGACGACACGCCGTGCGGCGAAATATTGCTGGATTTTGCCTGTTCAAGGGTCTTGCTTGGCGGCGCGAAGAGGACTAAAACATTGCCTACCAGATCGCTTCGGTGGTCCGGTGATCAGAAGAAGGAAGTCGTTCCATATCGGGCTCTTCGCTCGAGGAAGCCCTGGTGATGAGGGGTGGTTCGGCTGGGAGCTTCAGATCGGTTTCGATCATCACGTCGATGCCAAGGGAAGGCCCTGGAGACTCATACTCGCCGGGGTCTTTTCCCATTTCTGGGCCGCAATGGGCATTGCCGCCCAGGTTTCCACCGTGTCTGGCGACCCCCTGGGTAGGTAGCGGGTAGGTGTGAGGGTGGGTTGGTGATGGTTGTTCTCGCTTTCATGCCACATGATCTCCCCTTGTCAGTCTCGGATTGCCTACAGTCAATGCGTCCGGACGCTACGACGAGGGTTATCAAGGGGGGGTGAAGCGTGAGCGCTCCAATCGTTTCATCAGTGCAACATCAGGCCGCACCGCGCCGTCGGGCTTTGTTGCGCTCTTGGTTGCTCCTCGTCCTTGCGTTACTGGGTGCGTTGGCCGCGCTGTGGTTGGGCGTGGTCGAAAGCACTCAGCATGCTTCTGCGGGTGATGCGTTGGTGAAAAGTGGCTCTGCGCAAACCCTTGTGACCCGGGAGTGCGGGTAACGAGAAGCGCCGTGGATCAGGCGTCGGTCAATGGCGATCGGCGCCTGGAAGCCCGGTAGGAGGCGATTCAGCTGTCCCCGCGGATCGCCTCCACAGGTCTTCGTGGTTGGGCCGATGCGGCGGCTCGACCACGAAGACCCGGCCTTCGGGTCTCGCTCAATGATTGAGACAGCGTCGCTTTGCTGTGAGTACGGTATTTACCCGGCAAAACGGGAAAGCCAGAATACGAGGCACGAGCGCAGCGGGCTCTCCGGTCTAAGGTGAGTCCTGCCTGTCGGCTCGCCGCCCCCGAGGAGCAGACCCTGAAGCCACTGATCCGCAAGCGACTCCTGACGCTCATTAATCCCGCCCTGCCGGTGATCTTCATTGAAGGTGGCGTCGGGATGCACAAGGCCGCGCTCTTGGAGGCCTGGGCGAAAGCGCCCGCGGAACAGATCCGAGTGCTCTTTGAATTCGATCCGAATCAGCACGGCCCCCAACTTCTGACGAATCGCCTGGCATATCAGTTAGCAATTGCGGGGGTCATCAGCGCTGATCCTCCCGATGAAGACGATTCCTGGGAAGGCCTAAGCAAGCTACTTGTCGCGGCGGTTGAGCGGCTGGATCAGCCGTTGGCACTTGGTGTGATCCGGCTCGATGAGCTACCCAGTCAGGCCTCGGCGGCCCTGTTACGCGCGGCGGGTTCGCTGCCGCACCTCAGCGTGGTGGGCACCGCTGTGGACGCTTTCGCTTTGCAGGCCCAGGCGGCGCAGGCTGGGGTTGGATACCGAATCATCGGTGACCAGGAGCTGGCCTATTCCAAGCTTGAGACTGCAGGTCTGCTTGCCGATCAGCTTCCCGAGGCTGACGACAACACAGTCCGAGCCGTGCTGGAGGCGACCCGAGGCATCCCGGCATTGGTCGAACGAGTGGTCCAGGTCTTCCCACAAGAATGCCTGGCCGGAACGCTGAGGGATCATCAGGCGCTAAGCGGCTGGCAGCCTCATCGTCAAGGTCGTGAAGAGTTTTGGCGTCAGATGCACGAGGTGACGCAGGCTCCGCGGTTCCACCTCGAACTGTTGGTGGAGCTCTATGGGCGCGAGCGTGCCGAATACCTCTTTGGCCGGTTGAGCAAGATGGGTTACGGCACCATTTTGGCCTCGGGGGGCCGCGGCAGCGTCTTCACCTGGTTTCCCGTGATCCGCCAGTATCTGCTTTCCCAGCGGGATCCGGCACTCCCCGAGGGCCAACTCGCGAAGGATCGTGCGGCGATCGCGCAGGCCGCTGCCGCAACGGAGGACCCTGAGCTGGCCTTGGCGATGCTCGTCGCCAATCAGTCTTTGGCCGCGGCCGAAAGCCTGTCCAACGAATGGCTCTGGGAATTGCAGGAAATCGACGCAGACCTGTTGTGGACGCACTTCACGGCGATCAACCCGCAGGAATTGGCGCAATACCCGGGGCTTCTGACCATCGCAACCTTCATCCAACCTGGTCATGGTGAATCCGCCGTCGACCCAGAGCTCGCCAACATCCAAAGGCAGCTCTTGACCGGTTCGATCACGGGAACGGTTCCCGATCAGCTCTCTCAGTTAGCAAAGGCGGCCCTGCTGGCGCTGGGCCTGGGGGAACTGGGCATCGCCATCAGGGCTGCGCTGCGGTGGGCGAATCTGATCACCAGCAAACCAGAGGAGTGGCTGCCGGCATTGTCCCCGGGCATGGTTTCCGATGGGTTGTTGATGATTCGGGCGCTGATCCAGCTGGACCGAGTGGACCTTGTGCCCGGATGCGCCCGGGCTTTCTTGTGGCCGATGCGCCGTCACTCGGAATTGGTGGGGGACGCGAGCGAACAGCGGCTCGGGTCGCTGCTCACCGCGTTTCGATGCGCGACCATTCACTTGGGTACGTCGCGTTCGGAGATCAAATCCGTTGAGATCATTCCGCGCCAGTACAGCCGAGAGTTTGATGTGGCGCTCAACGCCACCATCGACTCGATCGAGGCGATTGATCGAGGCGACCTGAGCAGTGCTGAAGCTTTCACCCGGGTGGCCCTCCATCGATTGCCCCACCCCGCCGATTGGCCGATGCTGATCTACGCCCGAGCAGTGGCCTTGGTTGGCCTTGGCGACCGCGAAAACCTGGAAAACCTGGACGATGAGGTTTTGGCGAGTGCGCGGTGGGAGACCTGGCAGCATCATCCCGAAGCCCCCGGCTTCTACGCCATGTTGACCGAGATCCTGGTGCAAGCCAGCATCCAGCGCGGACGGCGCTCCTTGGCCGAGTTATTGACGTCCATCAAGGCCTACCCGCCGGGTGCGCAACATCGTTGGGCGCCGTGGAGCCGGCGTGTTCTGGAGCTCTGGGCTTCGGTGGCCGCAGGTGCCTCTCGCGGCCCCGTAGTGCCTACGGATGCGGAATTGGAATCCCGTGCTCCACGAATCGGCTGGCAGTTGGGTGCGATCGCCGCTTTGAACAACCTGCGTGCCGGGGAAGGCGCCACCGCGACCTCGGTGCTTCTGCGTGGTGGGGCGGCCCTGCGATACCCGGCTTCACCCACCCCGTTGGTCTTTGCCACACGAGATGAGGTCAATGCACTGGTCGAAGGGCTGCCACCGAAAACCTCTGCGATTGTGCGAAATAGTCTCGCCCTGGCTGGGTCCTTTGCTGGGGTCAGCGCAGGCCCGAGAAATGAGATCCCGCTGGCGGCCCGGGAGCTGGAGGTTCTCGACGGGGTCCGTCGTGGGTTGACCAATACGGCGCTGGCCAGTGAGCTCTTTGTCTCGGTAAACACGATCAAGTTCCACCGCGCGAATCTGTACCGAAAGCTGGCTGCTAAGAGCCGCGAGCAGCTACTGGCTCAGGCGTTGAAACACGGGCTGTGACGGTCTGGCACCGCAACGCGCAAGGAAAAAGCCCCGGCGAGTATGAGTCTCCGCGGCTTTCCCTCGATCTGGCGTGATGTCCTCGATCGCGCGATCAGAAAAGCTCCCCTGGCACGTCCTCCGCATCACCGGCGAACCTTGGCAGCAAGCCGCCAAATGGCCAACGTCCCGTTCTCTGATCCCCGCTCCGCCGAAGCGATTCGGTACAGCCAGGTTTAGTCCTTCGCTGGCCGGTGAGCAAGAGTTTTCCGGAACGATTAAGAACGAATTTGGCGACATTCGGCGTGTCGTCGGCGTGTCGTGTTACAGGTGAGATTTACCCCGGTATCGGGGCTCATTCCAGAGGCTCAAAGGCAGCTGCATCTGCGGGGCCATGGGGTGGAATCCGGCTCTGCTGAAGGTGTCGGGCCCAGAGCAGGGCGCCGACCCCCATCAACGTCAGCGACCCGGCGGCCAAGAAGGTAAGTGATCGGGCCAGAAATGGGGCGATGAGGCCGGAAATCAGTGCATTGCCTGACAGGGCAACAAAGTTCTGCACCGACGACGCCGACCCGCGCGCCTGCGGAAAGAGGTCGAGCATCGCCAGGGTCAAGACCGGAAACGCCAAAGCGATTCCGAAAGTAAAGAACGGCAGAGGAATCACGGGCCACGGCAGAGTTCGTGCGGCAGGCCAAAAAGTCATGGCGGTGTTCAGCGTGCCCGCGATCAGGCTGATCAGGTAACCCAAGCTGGCCAGACGCGCTGCGCTGATTCGACCTGCGAGCCGTCCGGCCACCCATGACCCGATCACCATGCCGGAAATCAGTGGCACGAAGAGCACCCAAAAGCCGTTCTCACCCAGACCCAGAAGATTGACGACCAACAGCGGCGCAGACGCGATGTAAACGAACATGGCGCCGTTGTTGAACATGGCGGCCAGCGCCAGTCGGCGTCCGCCGGGCGAAGCCCAGATTGTGCGCATCCCGGCCAAGAGAGGCCGAACTTCAAACGGAACCCTGGCTGACTTGGGATGGGTTTCTGGCAGGAAGAAGATCACCGCAGCAAGCATCACCACCCCGACCACAACCAGAAACCAGAAGATGATCCGCCAGCCGCCCGCGCCCAGCAGGAGTCCACCCACCACGGGGGCCAGTGCGGGGGCAAGACCAAAGATCATCGCGATATGGCTCATCGTGCGCTGGGCTTGAGCCTCGGCATAGACGTCGCGGACCATCGCTCGGCTGATGATGACTCCCGCGCCCGCGCTGAGACCTTGGATGGCACGAAAGATCAGCAGCACAGCTAAGTTCGGAGACAGCGCGCATCCGATCGAGGCGGCGATGTAGACGATGCTGCCGACGATAATCACCGGCTTGCGGCCCAAGGCGTCCGACAGGGGCCCGTGCACCAAGCTCATCACCGCGAACGAGAGCAGGTAGATGCTCACTGTCTGCTGCAAAGCCAACTCGGAGGCGTGAAGATCGACCGACATGCGCGCGAAGGCGGGAAACATGGTGTCGATGGAGAACGGGCCGAGCATGCCGAGGCTGGCCAAGATGATCAGGAACAGTGCCTTGCGTGCTTTGCCCGAATCGTCGATGGATTGGGCAAAAGCGGAAGTCACACAGGCATTGTGTCATCGCCAGGTGTCTTGGCAGCAGCCAGTATCGAATGGCAGGCAGCGGCCCAGACGAGGAAGATAGGCTCTCCGTCATGGCGGATCGCCTGAACGTGTGCATGGTTTCGATGCATACCTCGCCGACTGATCAACCGGGGTCTGGCGACGCCGGCGGCATGAACGTGGTCCTCATGGGGCAGGCCGTCGCTCTGGCCGCCAGGGGGCATCGAGTCAATATCGTCACCCGACGCGCCGATTCGACGTCGCCCGATGTTGAGCAGCTTTCGCCGCGAGTGTGGCTAAGGCGTCTCGAAGCTGGCCCGCCAGCGAAGCTTCCCAAGAGCAAGGTCAGCGATTACCTCGAGCCATGTGAAGCCGCGTTGGCGAAGCTCGAGCCTTTCGACATCTATCACTCACACCATTGGATGTCGGGGGTGGCGGCGCTACCGATCGCACTGTCCCACCACCGGCCGCACTTTCAGAGCTTTCATTCGCTGGCCGCACCGGTGGGGAGCCCGCTGTCGGACGGGGAACCCGCCGAGGTTCCCGAACGCCTCGCCGCGGAGTCGTTTTTGGCGCACCATTCAGCGGTGATCGCGGTCTCACTGGCTGAAGCCGCTTCGGTGATCCAGCGTTTCGATGCCGACCCGAGGCAGGTGAGCGTGATTCGTCCCGGGGTGGATCACCAGCTCTTTCGTCCAACTCTGCCAGGTGACGTTGAGTGGGCGTCCACACACGGCGAACACTGGCCGAACGGATATCTGGCTTTCGCCGGACGGCTACAACCGCTCAAAGCACCCGACCTTGCGATCGAGGCGCTGGCGGCCATGCCAGCTGAACGTCGACCGCACCTTGTGCTGGCCGGAGATGGATCCCCAGACTTCGCTGACTACCGGGCGGGCCTGGAACAACTCGCCGCAGAGCGCCAGGTGGAAAACCAGGTGAGCTTCGTCGGATCTCTATCCCGACCCGACTTCGCGGCGATGCTTCGGGGTGCTCAGCTCGTCATGGTGCCGTCGTACTCGGAAACCTTTGGATTGGTGGCGCTCGAAGCTGCGGCCAGCGGAACGCCGGTACTGGCCGCAGCGTCAGGCGGTCTCGTCGAGGCGGTGGTCCCTGGACGAACCGGCTGGTTGATGGAATCGCGGGATCCGACAAGCTGGGCCGATGTCTTGACCCAGGTCCTCGCCGTCCCCGAAGGATTGGCCCGGCTGGGGCACCGTGCATATCGCCATTCCCGACGGTACGACTGGCAGCGAACGGCACGCGAACTCGGCAAGCTGTATCGGCATCGAATGGAGCGCGGCCATCTTTGACGCCAAGGACTCCATCGTCTTTTTCCACGCGCACCCCGATGATGAAACGTTGTCGACGGGGGCACTGATTGCTGGATTGGTTGCCGACGGACACCGGGTCGCGGTACTGACCGCCACTCGAGGCGAGCGGGGCGAGTTCCTGCCAGATTTGGCCGGCTTGGAAGCGGAGCAAAGGATCGTCCAGCGTGAGTGCGAACTTCGCCGGGCGTTGGCTGAACTGGAGGTTCAGCATCGCGGCTGGCTGGGCACAGCGCCGGCCCGAATCGGCGGGGCCCTCGCACGTCGCTACACCGATTCGGGAATGGTGTGGCTGAGCGATCAGCTCGCAGGCCCCGCGCCGGACGCACCGTCCACCGCGCTCAGCCGGGCTCCGAAAGCGGAGGCGGCAGCGGATCTGGCCGCCTTCTGCGCCGATTTTGGTGCCGATGTTGTGGTCAGCTATGACCATGCTGGAGGTTACGGCCACCCTGATCATGTGGCCTGTAGCCAGATCATGTCCGACGCCGCCCTCACGGCGCGTCGAATCGAAATCGTCTCCGACGGGGCCCGTGACCAACCCGGTGTGGTGATGATTGACCGCCCGGATCAGAGCCGAAAAGTGGCGGCCGCCTTGGCGAGCTATTCCAGCCAGCTTCGGGTTGAGGGCGATCAACTGGTACATGTGGGTGGCCAGCGACAACCGTGGGGAACTGCCGTGTGGTTGCGGTGTTGTGAATAAACGGCGCCTCTTCAGCGTTTGACCCAATAACCCGCACCGGGCCGGGCAGACTGGGCCCAGAAACACGCCATACCGAGGAGGATCACGTGCGCAGAGTAGCCATCGTCGGAGCGGGACCGTCAGGGCTCTTCGCCGCAGGCCAGCTGGTCCACAACACACAGATGGACCTGGCCGTCGACATCTTCGATCGGCTACCCACCCCGTTCGGACTGCTTCGATATGGCGTGGCCCCAGACCACGAGAGCGTCAAAGCGGTAGCCAAGACCCTCGCGGCCGCCTTCGATTCGCCACGTGTACGGTTCTTTGGTCTGGTGGAGATCGGCAAGCAGATTCAACCCGCCGATTTGTTGCGCTGCTACGACGCGGTGATTTACGCCTATGGGGCTGAGCGCGATCGGAAGCTGGGTATCCCCGGTGAGGATGAGCATCAAGGTAGCCGCTCGGCGCGCGAATTTGTGGCCTGGTATTCCGGGCATCCCGACGCCCCTGCTCAGAACCTGCGCGACGTGCGGGATGCGGTAGTCATCGGGGTCGGTAACGTGGCCGTGGATGTGGCTCGCATACTGCTCAAAGATCCGGCCGAGCTACGCGCCACTGACATGCCTGACTCGGTACTGGCTGAGCTCAGCCAAACGGTCGTAGAGAACGTGTGGCTCGTTGGGCGGCGCGGCCCCGAGGCGGCGGCATTCACCAACGTCGAGCTGCGGGAGTTGCTGTCACTGTCCGGAGTGGATGTCGAGCTGCTCGGATCTGACTTAGAGACGATTGACACTGCCGAGCTGGACCGGCGGACCCGAGCCAACGTGGAGTCCATTGGTCAGGCGATTGCGAATCGCCCTGAGGGCGCAACCCGACATTTGCATCTGTTGTTCAATCATCGCCCAACGGCCATCCGTGGTGGTCAGACGGTGTCAGCCGTCGAGTTCGAATCCACCCTTGACGGCTCCAGCCGAACCGTTCCCGCTGATCTGGTGCTGCGGTCAATCGGCTATTACGGGGTGCCGCTACCGGGAGTGCCATTCTCCGATGGGCGAATCCTGAACTTGGAAGGTCGCGTGCTTGATGACGACCTCAGTATTCGACCGCGTGAATACGCCACGGGCTGGATCAAGCGCGGACCCAGCGGGCTCATCGGTGCCAACAAGAAAGACTCCGCCGAGACCGTGGCGAATCTGCTGGCCGACCTGGCTCAAGCGCCGGAGCGGCAACTTGATGATCCCCAGCGCATGCTGGACGACGCTGGCGTGACGGCGAGCAGCTTGGAAGATTGGCGGCGAATCGATTCGGCCGAGATCGCCCGTGGCGATCTACGCGGGCGTGAGCGGACCAAGATCGAAGCCTGGCACGATCTGCTGGCGTTGGTGTTCGCCAAGCAGCCTGCTTAGGCGTCCCGCGGTCCGAAGAGGAAGCGTTCGCTGTTGTCGACGATCAGCTCGAAGTAGGCGTCCGGGTCGATGGTGTCGTAGCCCCAGAACTCGAAGCGTTCGGTGAAGATGATTCCGGACAGCATGTGCCAGGCTGCAACACCGGCGACCGCCGTTTCGACGCGCAGCTTCAAGCCCGCACCGTCGAGGAACTCATGCATGACCGTCAGGTCAACGCCGTCGGGGATTGGCTGGTGATCGGGCACCTGCCCGGCGGCTTCGGCATCAGCGCCTAGTTTTGCCAGCAGCAGATGCAGGCGAATCCCTGAGGTCATCGTCTCGTCGGTGGGGACGCGATAGTCCCTGGGGGGAGTTCCGTTGATTAGCGTCCATTCGTGGGGATGCTCGCGGCTCCAGTCGCGCAGCGAATGGGCGAACGCGCGCCAACGTCCGCGGAAATCATCGGCCGGGACCAGGTCGTGGGCCGCTTGGACGGTGTCAGCCATGTCGCTGTACGCGTGGTGGAACAAGATGTTGAGGAGTTCCTCACGGCTTGCCACATAGCGGTAGAGAGCAGACGGAACCAGGTTCAGCTCTCTGGCCAGACCGCGTACGGTCAAGGCCTCTTGGCCGCCTGCGGCCAAAAGGCGACCGCTCGCATCCAAGATGGCACGCTGAGTGATTTCCCGCCGCTGCGCCCGGCTTGTCATTGCGCCTCCGCACTTTCGGTAAGAACTTAATCCTGACATGACTTGGGCTGAGATGCCCCATTCCACGGCACAGTCCGTGAGACCGGCGGATCGAATGATGACGTGCCGACCGGGAAATCCTGGGTTCTGGCACCCGGTTTTGCGCCGCGTGGTTGCTCCTGCCGCCTAGTATTGGCGAGGGTTCAGCCCCGCAAGGGTGCTGAGATGGCCAGGACAAAGGAAGTCGAATGGAATCTGTCAGTCGCCGTGCAGTGATGGTCGGTGCAATCGGTGTTGCTGGGGCAACCGTTGCCGGGTGCAGCCAGCAGAAGGCGCCAGAACCGCCGCCCAGCCCGACTCCAACTGTTGACACCACCCCACGCTGGCCGCTGACGGGAATCCCGCTGACCGCCGGTGACGATCCCAAACGCATTGCCGTGATGGTGAAAGCTGCCGCAACAAAGAAGGATCCGCAGAACCGCGGTTTGAACGATGCAGACATTGTCTTTGTTGAAGCCGACGGCTACGTTGACCCGCCCTACCACGAGCAGGACATTCGCTACGTGCCGGTCTTCCACAGCAAATATGCCGCGGCAGAAGCCGCCGTTCGGTCGATGCGTCCGGTCGATGCGGTCATCCTCTCCCCAATCACCGGGATTATCGGCAGCTCGGGCGGAGTGGAATGGGTCAAAAAATACATGGCGGGATTCCCCGACTATCTGGTCACGGATCTTCAGGACGCCAATGTGAAAAGTGACGCGTACACCCATGCCCCGGGACTCGCATCATTTCGTGGCATCGTTGCGCATCCGGCGCTGTTGGCCAAGCTCACCAAGAAGTTCCAGGACGGCCCGCAGCAGCCTTACTTCCCGTGGGCTCCCACCGACGCCGACGTCAGCACGGTTAACGGGCAACCGGCGAACACCATTGTGGTGCCGTGGATGAAGCACCCCTACGCGATCAAGTACACCTGGGACGCCACCAAGAAGGTCTACCTGCGGAGCCTTCCGTGGGGGAAACACGTCCTCAAGAATGGCGATCGGGTGACGACCAACAACGTGTTGATCATTGGGGCGAAGACAACCAGGGGTCATATTGATCTCGCGGGAAAGATCACCGCGGGTGGTTCCCATCCGGAACCGATCTATTACATGATCAACGGCTCGGGAACCTTCAACTATGCCGCTAACGGCAAGTATGTGTCGGGAACCTGGACCAAGGGCGCGGTAAATGAGAGATTCGTGTTCACCCTGAGTGACGGTTCACCGTTGAAGATGGCGCCGGGCCGTACCTTTGTGGAGATGCCTTTCGTGGGAAATAAGGCGACCTTCCAGGCCTGAGCCCCGTCGAAGTGGTCGCCGTCTTCGGTTGTGCGACAGCCGGTGTCACCTGGTGCGCTCTGATCGGGAATCTGCGATGCTGAGCGAGCTAGGCACAGCCACGAGTCGCGCAGGAGCGAGAGATGAGTGAAGGTTCCGAGCCGGGGCCCAGGAAGCGCGTTCTGTTTCTGTTTTCCGACACCGGTGGGGGGCATCGTGCCCCCACGCAGGCTTTGACTCAGGCGTTGGAGTTGGAGTTTCCCGGGCAATTCGACTCAACGATGGTCGACTTTTTTCGGGAGTATTACCCCAGCCCTCTGCGCTTCGCACCGGAGCTGTACCCGCCCATTTCTCGTGTGCCGAAGGCGTGGGGGCTGTCGTATCGAGCCTCCGACGGTCGAAGCCGGTCACGAGCCGTCTCGACGATGGCTTACCCCTACGTGCGCCGCGCGATGCGTCGACTCCTTCAGGAGAACCCCGCCGACGTGATCGTGTCGGTTCATCCGTTGGTCAACTTCACCATCATGCGGGCGATGCGCCGTGCGCCACGTCCATTCGTCACTGTGGTCACCGATCTGGTCTCTACCCACGCCTTCTGGTTTGACCGGCGGGCCGATCTGGTTGTCGTGGCCACCGATCAAGCTCGGCAGAAAGCAATCGACTACGGGATTGCCGAGGGGAATCTGCGTACGATCGGGTTGCCCGTGGCCGAGGCGTTCAATCATCCCCTTCCTGATCGAGATGCGTGGCGCGCCGAACACGGCTGGGCTAACGACCGACCAGTGATTTTGGTGGTCAGCGGTGGCGATGGCATGGGTCCGGTTCGCCGAGTGGTCAAGGCGATCAACGAGGCCGGCTTGGCCGCCAGCCTGGTGGTGATTTGTGGGCGCAACACGGAACTGCGTGCCGACCTGCAACGGTGGGATTGGCAGATGCCGGTGCACCTCTACGGTTTCATCACAGATATGCCGGCCTTCATGTCCGCCGCCGACATGCTGGTGACGAAAGCGGGTGCGGGTTCCATCAGCGAGGCGTTCATCTGTGGCCTGCCGATGGTGATCTTCGCCCGGTTGGACGGTCAAGAGAACGGCAACGTCAGATACGCGGTGAGTGAGAAAGCCGGCGTGTGGGCGCCTCGTCCCCGTGAGGTCGTGGCTGCTCTGCGTCGG
>CAYWIN010000011.1:0-16913 GCA_964458365.1 uncultured Propionibacteriaceae bacterium | reverse complement strand
GATCATCGCAATCACCGTTGGTACCGCCTGGATACCGAAGGCTGCGGCGATTTGGGGGTTCGCATCGACGTCGATCTGTACCAACAGGTAGGCCCCACCTGCCTCATTGGCCAGTTCGGCAAGCTCGGCCGACATCGTGTCGGCATTGGCCCGTGGGGAACTCAGCTCCAACACGATCGGGTACTTCATTGAAGAGGCCAGCAGGGCCTCAAGCTCGTCGGCACCCGCCGTGGTCACGTAGCGAGCCCCAACCGGGGGCGGCGCGGCCTTGGCCGCGGCGACGATTCCTGACAGGTCCATGGCTCCAGCGGGGTTGAAACTCATGCGGGCATTCTTCCATGTCCAACAAAGCCCGGCGTGGCACGGCAAGATGGACCCATGCTCAATCCCCGTGCCGGGCAGCCTGCCCTCGATGAAGACCTCATCAATCCCGACGCCGTCATCGCCGCCTATTACGATCTGACTCCCGACCCCGAAAATCCTGACCAAAAAGTCACCTTCGGCACTTCAGGACATCGTGGCGCAAGCTTGGATGCCGCCTTCAACGAAGCGCACATTCTTGCGATCACCCAAGCAATCGTGGAATACCGCACGGCACAGGGCATCACCGGGCCGCTCTTCATCGGCAAAGACACCCACGCACTTTCCGAACCCGCTTGGCGCACCGCACTGGAGGTTCTCCACGCCCACGGGGTTTCGGTCTTCCGTGAGTCACTCACCGATTTCACCCCAACACCGGCCGTCTCGCGCGCGATCATCGTCTACAACAGGGACCATGTCGGGCCTCAGGCTGACGGGATCGTGGTCACTCCGTCCCATAACCCGCCCCGCGATGGAGGGTTCAAATACAACCCGCCGCATGGCGGACCTGCCGGGACCGAAGCAACCACCTGGATCGCCCGGCGGGCCAACGAGTTGCTCGGCTCGCCGCAGACGATCAAGCGCACCCCGTTTGACCGCGCCTACGCAGAAACCCAGTATGTGGACTACCTCAGCGCGTACTGCCTCGACCTGGCTCACGCCATCAACCTCGATGCGATCGCTGAGGCAGGGATTCGGATCGGTGCCGATCCCCTGGGCGGAGCGTCTGTGCAGTATTGGGGTTACATTTCCGACCACTTGGGCCTGGATCTGACCGTGGTCAATCCCGTGGTCGACCCCACCTGGCGATTTATGACGTTGGACTGGGACGCAAAGATTCGGATGGATTGCTCCAGCCCCTACGCAATGGCCTCGCTGATTACCAATCGAAGTTCCTACGACATTGCGACCGGCAACGATGCCGACGCCGACCGACACGGCATCGTCACCCCTGATGCCGGACTGCTCAATCCCAACGCCTACCTCGCCGTTGCCATCGACTATCTGTTCTCTCATCGCGACTTGTGGCCAGCTGAAGCCGCCGTCGGCAAGACGCTGGTGTCCTCCTCACTCATCGACAGAGTTGCCGCCAAACGCGGACGTCGACTCGTTGAGGTTCCGGTTGGCTTTAAGTGGTTTGTTCCCGGACTCGCCACCGGAGAACTCGGGTTCGGCGGGGAGGAGTCCGCAGGAGCCTCATTCCTCACCACTGACGGCAAGACCTGGACCACCGACAAGGACGGAATCTTGTTGGCACTTCTGGCCAGCGAGATTCAGGCAGTAACCGGACGCTCCCCCAGTGAGCTCTACGCCGCACTCGAAGCTGAACACGGCTACTCGAGCTATGCCCGGATCGATGCTCCAGCCACCCGTGAGCAGAAGGCGAAACTTGCCGCCTTGAGCGCTTCCGATGTGACGGCCACCGAGTTGGCCGGTGAACCGATCATTGCCACGTTGACCCATGCGCCGGGCAATGGTGCGGCCATCGGGGGGCTCAAAGTCGCGACGGAGTCGGCGTGGTTCGCTGCCCGACCGTCCGGCACGGAAAACGTCTACAAAATCTACGCAGAGTCTCTGCGCGGACCCGACCATTTGGCTCTCGTCCAGGCCGAGGCCAAGCTCGTGGTCGGCGCCGTCTTGGGTTGACCAATTGTGCAAAGCTGATCTCCATGAACAACGACGATCTTTTTGTCTGCATCGACCACGTCGGATTGGCCGTCCCTGACCTCGACGAAGCCATCAAGTTCCACACTGAAGTGTTGGGCTGGCGGGTGCTTCATCGGGAGACCAACGCCGAGCAGGGTGTCGAAGAAGCCATGATCGGTACCGGAGACCAGGGCCCCGAAAACGCCCAGATTCAGCTTCTGGCACCACTCAACGAGAACTCGACAATCGCCAAATTCCTGGCCAAGAACGGTCCTGGCATGCAGCAGATGTGTTACCGAGTGAACGATCTCGACGCGGTTTCGGCGACGCTTCGTGAACGGGGTGTGCGACTGCTCTATCCGGAGCCTAAGATCGGCACCGGCGGTTCCCGAATTAACTTCGCTCATCCCAAGGATGTGGGCGGCGTGCTGCTCGAAATCGTGGAACCCGCCCACTGATTGATTCCGCATACATATCGGGCCGGGTTCTCATCCACCGGGCCGACAGCTTTTCGCCGACGATGAAGGAGACCCAGCGTGACCTATGAAGATACCTCGGGATTGGACCTCTTTGACGAGACTGCCACGGCAGTCGGGAACTTCCCACAATCGCTGCGCGGCTACGACAAGGGGGCCGTGGACGCATATGTCCGCGATGTCGAGTCGCAATTGTCCCGGGCCAAGGCCCAGATCCGCCAGCAGCAAAAGCAGCTCGCAACCGCAGCAGCCAAGGCAGATGACACCGATTTTTCAAAGCTCGGAGCGCATGCTCGCGGCATGCTGCGCTCAGCTGAGGCGCAGGCCGATGAGTTGCTGACCAAGGCCCAGAACAAGGCTCGGGAGGTCTTGGCCCAGGCCGAGGCCGATGCCGCGGCGAGAGTTGAGGAAGCGGCCGAAGCCGCTGAGGCAAACCGCGCCAAGTCTGCAGACAGCTTCACCGAACTGCGCAAGCAGCTCAGCGAGCAGAATGCTGCCGACCTGCAGAGCGTGAAAGACCAGGCTGCCATGATCCGCGAGGCGGCCCAGCGCGAGGCCGAGCAGATCATCAACGAAGCCCGCACCCAGGCCCAGCTGCTTGCCGATCAGAGCAGGACCGATCAGGCCGAACTCGAGGCCCACTATGAGCGCCAGCTTGCCGAGCAGAAGGCCAGCCTTGCCGAACTGCGACAGAATGACCTCACCGCACTGAAGGACGCCCAAAAGGTCGCGGCCGACAATCTGGCTCAGCTCGTTGAGGAAGCCCGTTCCACGGCCGAGGAGTTCCAGGCCAAAATCGAGTCCGATTCGCAGAGTTGGGATCAGCGCCGCGAAGCAGTGCTGGCCGAGGCCGAACGGGTTCGCCAGGCAGCAGAGGCCGAAGCCGACTCCATCATTTCGAAGGCTCGCGCCGATGCGAAGGGCATCCACTCCGAAGCCATTCGCATTGCCGAGAAGAAGAAGGCACAGCTGGAAGGTCGAGTTGAGGTCCTGGCGGGCCGCCACAAGGCCATCTTGACCCAGTTGAGTGAGTTGGCTGGGCTTGCCGGTAAGAGCGTCGCCGAATACGCCGAGGAGGACGAGGCTGAGGCTGCCGACGCCGAGCCACCGGCCGATGACGTTGAGGTTGAGGCAGCTGAGCCCGACGAGGCACCAGAAGCCGACGCCGAACTCGCTGCCAGCGGCGCACCCACCGCGGAGTAAGTCGATGGGCGCCAACGATCAAGAGCCTGAGGCGAACCAGCCGTCCGCGGGTGAAGCACCGGAGACATCTTCGGCCCCAGAATCCCCGGGAACGTCCAGTCGCAACTGGCTTCATCGTTGGCGCCGCATCACTCAACCCACACCGCCGGATCTCAATCCCGGCATTGACGACGAGGTAGCTCGGGCCAAGTCGTTGGTCGATCGCAACCCCTTCCAAATTGGGTTCTTTCTCGCCATTGGAGCAATGGCTGCCTACGGCTTGGTCATGGCCTTCGTCAACCTGCACACAGTCTTCGTCCTGATGCTGCTTTCGTTGGCGATTGCGCTCGGGCTCAATCCCGCCGTGGAATGGCTGTACCGGCACCGCTTTCGTCGCGGCATCGCCGTATTGTTTGTGGCTTTGGCTGCGATCTCAGTGTTTTCTCTGGCTGCGTGGGCTTTGCTACCCGTGGTCAATGAGCAGGTCACCACGCTCATCGCCCAAGCCCCGAACTATCTAGGGAATCTGCGCCAAAACGAGCAGATTGCCGCCATCGATGCGCAATACAAGATCATCGAACGAGCCGTCTCGTTTCTGACCTCCGGCGAACTGATTAGCGGGCTCTTTGGCGGCCTGGTCGGCGCCGGCGCCGCGGTGGCCAATGTGGTCTTTTCGGTGATCATCACCATCGTCTTGACCCTCTACTTCTTGATCACCCTGCCGTCGATCAAGGAAGTCATCTACCAGCTCTCACCGGCTTCGCGTCGACCACGAGTGAAGTATCTGGCTAATGAGATGTTCCAACGCGTCGGCGGCTACGTGTCGGGCCTGTTCACCATCGTGATTATCGACGCCACCGTGGCCTTCATCTTTTTGAACATCGTGGGCATGGGCGAATATGCCTTGGCACTCACCGTGGTGGTGGCACTCTTTGCTTTCGTTCCCCTGGTCGGTCCGACGATTTCCACCATCATCATGTCGATCGTCGGGTTCGCGGTATCCCCCACCACCGGTCTGATCATCTTGGTCTTCTTCTTGACCTATCAACAGGTCGACGCCTATCTCATTCAGCCCCGAATCTTCTCCCGCTCGGTCGAGATCCCCGCAGTATTGGTGATGCTGGCGGCCATCAGCGGCGGCCTGCTCTTGGGCATGATCGGCGCAATTCTCGCTATCCCGGTAACCGCAGCATTGCTGTTGCTGTACCGCGAGGTGCTGGTCCCGCATCTGGACCGCACTTAGCCGTTCAGAACAAACGATCTTCGCTGTGGTCTAGCCCGCGCAGCGCGTCATAGTCGACCAGCACGCAGTCAATGCCCCGGGTCGAGGCCAGGGTTTTGGCTTGCGGTTTGATCTGTTGGGCCGCGAAGACGCCACGAACTGGACGCAAGAGTGGGTCGGCGTTCATCAAGGTCAGATACCGGGTGAGTTGCTCTACTCCGTCGATCTCGCCGCGTCGCTTCACTTCAACCGCGACATAGCCACCTGTGTCGTCACGAAACAGCAGATCGACCGGCCCGATGGGGGTCAGATGCTCGCGGCGAACCAGCGTCCATCCTCTGCCGAACGTTTTGGGGTTCTCGGCCAGCAACGCTTGCAGATGAGCCTCGACTCCGTCCTTCTGCAGACCAGGATCCACCCCCAGCTCGTGGTCCGAATCATGGAAGACCTCGCCGATCGCAATCTGCAAGGTGTCTCCGTCACGATTCGAGACCTCCCACACTTCGGTGAGTTCGTCTTCGTGCTCAGCCACCACGGCTTCCACATCGTCGGACACCGCGTTTACCTTCAGCGTGCACGGCGCACTCATCCAGTTCAACGGCTTGTAGGCACGATCATCGGCATGTACCGACACGGAGCCGTCGGCCTTCACCATGATGAGTCGGGTCGCCATGGGGAGGTGAGCAGAGAGCCGTCCGGCATAATCAACTTGGCATCGAGCAATCAACAGGCGCACTCGCCAAACTTATAGCAATCGTTGCACCAGACTTGCCGACGTCGCTGTCATGCCGTAGGACTTGGGCATGGCTCGCCGCGCATCCAAACACCTCCGCCCGCCGCGCCCGCTTTCGGCCGGCGCCTTCGCTCACACTCAACGGCGGCGCGATGGCGAGTGGATGATCCAGCCTATGTCTGCCGAGGCGGCGACGAAGTCCTATCACTGTCCTGGATGCGAACGCGATTTCGGTCCGGGCATCGCCCATCTGGTCGTCTGGCCCGTCCTGCCCAGCATTGGATCGTCCTCCGCGGTTGACGAACGACGGCATTGGCACACGTGGTGTTGGGAGCGTCGACACTGATGACGACCCTTCATGTCACTCAGATCGGTACGGGTGCACCGCGCTTCGTCTTCCTCCATGGTCTGCTGGGCCGCGGTCGGAACTGGGCCACGATTGCGAACGCCTTGGTGGACTCTTCGTCCTCCGCTTTGCTCTATGACCTTCCCGATCATGGCGAAAGCGAATGGCTCGACCAGTTCAGCTACGCGCAAACCGCTGACCTGGTCGCACAAGACCTTCAACGGCGATGTGGCCAGAATCCTCAGCTTGTGCTGGCCGGGCACTCTATGGGCGGAAAGGTGGCGATGGTGACGGCCCTGCGCAGCCCGAGCCTCTTTTCCGGTCTGGCGGTGATCGATATTGCGCCGCGAAGTTCGGCTCAGGTGACTGGCTTTGGCCGTTATCTCGACGCCATGCTCAGCATCGATCTGGATCGGCTTTCGCGGCGATCGGAGGCTGAGGCGGCGTTGAGCGTGGCGGTGCCCGATCCCGGTGTGCGCGCCTTCCTGCTCACCAATCTGCGCCAAGACCCCCACTGGAGGTGGAGCGCGAACCTCGCAGGCTTGCGCCAGGCGCTGCCCGACATTGCCCGGTGGCCTCACGTCGACGGACAGTTCACCGGGCCGACCTTTTGGATTGTCGGCGAGCGTTCCGGGTATCACCAGGAGCAAGACCTGGCGCTACTTCGCCGCTACTTTCCCCGCACAAAACGTCGGGTCATCCCCGGCGCCGGGCACTGGGTTCATGCGGACAATCCGGATGCCGTGGTCGCAGCCTTAGCCGAACTCAGTTCTTTGTCACCGCGCTGATCCGCACTTCAGAAACGGGCGGGCCATCGCCGGGCGGGTTCGAGCCCGCTGCAGCAATCGAGGTGACCTTCTTCAGTCCAGCAGCGTCCACCGAACCCAAGATCGTGTACTCCGGCGGGAATGCGCTGTCGCCGTACACGATGAAGAACTGTGAACCGGTGGTGTTCGGGTACTGAGTCTTTGCCATCGCTACGACACCGGCCGAATACACCTCTTTTCCGGTGACCTCTTCGTTGAACTCATATCCCGGCCCCTCTGACTCGCCGCCCTTAGGTTTGCCACATTGCAGCACGTAGTAGCCAGCGGAGGTCACACGATGACACACCGTGTCGTCATAAAACTTCTGAGCAACCAACGAGTTGAACGAGTTCGCCGCACAAGGGGCATGAGCCTGATCAACGGTGATCTGGAAGGGCGTGCCATTCATCGTGACGGTGTACGTTGCGGTGCCCGTGGTGGGAAACCCTGAAGTGCTGGGCGGATTCACCGATACACCGGGATCTCCGGTGGCCCGGTACTCACAGCGCGCGCCTGCTGTGGTGGATGTTTCCGAGCTACAACCGACCATGCCGGCGGCGGCCACGGCGATGCTTACAGCGACGATAATCCAACGAGATTTCACGGCCCTAACAATGCCACAACGCTGGGTTTGACAGGCGTCGGCCCCGCGGTGTTGATTGGCTTTCATGGTCAACCTGACTCGGATCTACACGCGCACCGGTGATGCGGGCACCACCAAACTCACCGACTTTTCCGAAGTATCCAAGACCGACCCTCGAGTGCAGGCCTATGGCCATGTGGATGAGGCGAATGCGATCTTGGGGTTGGTGACGGCCCAGCCCGACCTTTCCAACGACGTTGCCGCGATCTTGCGCCATGTTCAAAACGAGCTCTTTGACTGTGGCGCTGATCTATCCAATCCGCTGGTTGAGGACGACACTCGGCAACCCCTGCGGATCGAGCAGGACTACCTTGATCGTCTCGAACAGTGGTGTGACCATTTCAGCCAGCAGCTACCCGCACTGCAGTCTTTTCTTTTGCCCGCTCGCTCCCAGACCGCCGCGTGGCTCAACTTGGCCAGAACGGTCGTTCGCCGCGCCGAGCGCACCGCCTGGGCAGCAGCAGCTGTCTACGGCAACAAACCCGCCGAACAGGATCGATCCGGTGGAGTGAACCTGCTGGCTATCGCGTACCTCAACCGACTGTCCGATCTGCTGTTTATCTTGTCTCGCGTAACCGGCATGGAGGCTGGTGAGGTGCTGTGGGTACCGGGCAAGGACCGACAGGTGCCCGATCTTCGGGCGGCACGCAACCGTGAGCGCATCGCCGAGCAACAAGAGGGTCGCGACGAACCCAAAAGCAAGAACGGCAAAAAGAAGCGCTAAGGCAGCGCTACTTAGCGGTAACGGGCACCCGGGGCGGACGATTCCAGCCAGCTGAGCAACCCCGTTAACGACGAGTTCGACATGGCCAGTTCCCAGCTATCGCCATTGCGCGTCACCATGTTGACGATCCGCTGATCGTCATTGCTCAAGACCACTGCTTCAATGGCGTCCGGATCCCGCTGCGAACCTGCGTGGGTCACCGAACGGGGAAAGATCACCCTCGGTCGGAAAGACAGAGAAAAGACCCGAAACCACTCCAGGTTGTCCCCTGAATAGCGAGCGACGCCCAGGGCCCAACCGGCCCCAGGCGTCTTCGTTGAAAGGCGCAAACTACAGTCAAACAGACCGCCTTGACGCGACAGCCATCGACGCCGACTGGCCAAGAAGACCACCGGCAGAATGAGCAGCAGGATCAGTGCCAGCGCAGCGATTTCCGCAATCGGAAGAAAGTCCACTGGCACGGCCAGTCTCTCAGTGCCCTTGAGCCATTCGAGCTGCCTTCAGCTGCGCCTGTGCCCGAAGGAAGTGATGCCTGGTCTCATCGTCGATCTCGCCATCGTTCAACCGCTTCTCGGCCAAGGCCAGCTCATGCTCGGCCGCCTTGAGATCAATCTCAGCAGCGACGCGGGCGAACTGGCTCAGCAACGACACACGGTTGTCCGCAACCGAGATGAACCCACCATCGACAGCCACAACTTCGCGTTTGCCATCCGCGGTGAGCACCTCGGCGGCACAGGGAACCAGCGCGGCCAACATCGGCTCATGGTTAGCCAGGACACCGATGTCGCCCTCGGTGGTCCGCGCGATCACGCTGAGGGCATCGCCTTCCCAGGCGATTCCCTCAGCCGCGACGACCTCTACCCGAAGTACGGACACCTCAGCCTTCCTTCTGGATGCGATCCCAGTTGGCGTAGACCATGTCCAGCCCACCGACGTTGAAGAATGCCTGCTCGGCGATGTGGTCCACTTCGCCGTTGCAGATCATCTTGAACGACTCAATCGTGTCAGCCAAAGGAACCGTGGAGCCTTCGACGTTGGTGAACTTCGTCGCCATGTAGGTGTTCTGGCTCAGGAACTGCTGCAGACGGCGAGCCCGCGCCACAATGATCTTGTCCTCTTCGCTCAGTTCATCCACACCGAGGATGGCGATGATGTCCTGAAGCTCCTTGTTGCGCTGCAGAATCTGCTTCACACGGGTCGCTGTGTCGTAGTGCTCCTGGCCCACATACTGCGGATCCAAAATGCGCGACGTGCTGCTCAGCGGATCCACCGCCGGGTACAGACCGCGAGAGGCAATCTCACGGCTGAGCTCTGTGGTGGCATCCAAGTGAGCGAAGGTCGTCGCCGGAGCCGGATCGGTGTAGTCATCTGCCGGAACGTAGATCGCCTGCATCGACGTAATCGAGTGACCACGCGTCGAGGTGATTCGCTCCTGAAGCTGGCCCATTTCGTCAGCCAAGTTCGGCTGGTAACCCACAGCGGACGGCATCCGGCCCAGAAGGGTCGACACCTCAGACCCGGCCTGGGTGAATCGGAAGATGTTGTCGATGAAGAGCAACACGTCCTGATTCTGAACATCGCGGAAGTACTCGGCCATGGTCAGTGCACTCAGCGCGACCCGCAAACGGGTGCCCGGCGGCTCGTCCATCTGGCCGAAGACCAAGGCGGTGTCCTTCATAACCCCGGCCTCGATCATTTCGTTGATCAGGTCGTTACCCTCACGAGTCCGCTCCCCCACACCGGCGAACACCGAGGTGCCACCGAAGTTGTGAGCGATGCGGTAGATCATTTCCTGAATCAGCACGGTCTTGCCCACACCGGCGCCACCGAACAGGCCGATCTTGCCGCCCTTCACATACGGGGTAAGCAAGTCCAGCACCTTGATGCCGGTCTCCAGCATCTCGGTCTTCGGCTCCAAGGCGTCGAACTTCGGTGCGGCCCGGTGAATCGGCCAACGTTCGGCAACCTCAACACCGCTGGCAGCCAAGTCCTCGTTCAGGCAAGCGCCGGTGACGTCCCACACCCGGCCCTTGGTCACATCGCCCACCGGAACCGAGATCGGAGCTCCGGTGTCATACACCTTCGCGCCACGGCGCATGCCGTCAGTCGGCTTCAATGAAATGGCCCGCACGATGTTGTCGCCCACATGCAGCGCAACTTCAGCGGTGATCGTGCGGGTGGTCTCGCCATCACTGATCTCGACCAACAGCGCGTGGTAGATATCGGGCATCTGGTCCGCGGAGAACTCCACGTCCACCACGGGGCCGATCACCCGGGCAACCCGCCCAGTGGCCTGAGCGGCGGTCTTTTCGGTAGTCACGGTCATTCGAGGTCTGCCTTTACCTAGTCTTCGTCTTTGGTGAGGTCGGCCAGCGCGCTCGCGCCGCCGACGATTTCGCTGATTTCTTGGGTGATCTCGGACTGCCGGGCCTGGTTCGCTTCCCGGGTCAGACGTTCGATCAGGGTCTGAGCATTATCCGTTGCAGATTTCATGGCCTTCTGCTGACTGGCCAACTGCGAGGCCGCCGACTGGAGCAAATAGAACCAGATTCGGCTGCGCACATAGAGCGGCAAGAGCGAGTCAAGCACCGCCTCAGGACTGGGCTCGAACTCATACAACGGCATCAGTTCGTCGGTCTCGACCTCATGGACGCCTTCGACAACTTCCAAAGGCAACACACGACGAGCACGCGGCGTCTGAGAGAGCATCGACTCCATCCGGGTGTAGATCACCCAGATCTCATCAACACCGCCCTCTTCATAGGGCGTCAGGAAGTCCGCGACCAAACGATCCGAGATGTCGATGGCTCGGTCATAGGTGGGGGCATCAGAGAAGCCCTCCCAGTGATCGGCCATATCCATGCCGCGATAGGTCAGGTACCCGACGCCTTTGCGGCCGACGGCGTAGCGAACCATGTCGATTCCGGCGTCGTCGAGACGTTGGCGCATCTGCGCCACCATTTTGACCACATTCGCCGAATAGGCCCCGTTCATCCCACGGTCAGAGGTAATGAACAGCACCGCCACCCGGCGCGGATTCTCACACGGACGAGTCAGCGGGTGATCCAGCCGGGAGTAATTCGCCACCGCCGAAACCGCCCGGTTCAGTTCCCGAGTAAAGGGCAAGGCCCGAGCAGCCACCTGCTGCGCTTTGAGCACGCGCGAGGAAGCGATCAGTTCCATGGCCCGAGTGATCTTCTTGGTGGCCATCACCGACTTGCGCCGTTGGCGCAGTTCGCGAAGGCTGGCTGCCATTGATCAGCCCCGCTTCTTCTGAACCACGATCTGCTCGTGGCTCAAGTCCTCATCGGCGATGGCGTCGGTTTCGTCGTCATCGGTCGCCAGCGGGGCACCATCTGCCACGGCAAACTGCCGCTTGAACGCGGCCAGGGCCTCGTCCGTTGCCGCCTTGGTGTCATCGGTGAACAGACCTGTTTCACCGATCACTTCCAAGACCTTGCTGTTGTGTTTGAGGTAGGCCAGGAACTCCTGCTCAAACCGCAGCACGTCACTGACCGGCACGTCATCAAAGCGACCCGTCGTCCCACACCAAACGCTGATCACCTGATCAGCCACCGGGTAGGGGCTGTATTGCGGCTGCCGCAGCAACTCCACCAGTCGTGCGCCGCGTTCCAGCTGGCGACGCGACGCCGCGTCCAGGTCGGAAGCGAACATTGCGAACGCTTCCATGTCGCGGTACTGAGCCAGTCCGATCTTCAAGGTACCTGCAACGCTCTTCATCGCCTTGACCTGGGCGTCGCCACCGACTCGGGAAACCGAGATGCCGACGTCGATAGCCGGACGCTGGTTGGCATTGAACAGGTCAGACTGCAAGAAGATCTGGCCGTCGGTGATGGAGATCACGTTGGTCGGGATGTAGGCCGACACGTCATTGGCCTTGGTCTCGATGATCGGCAGGCCGGTCATCGAGCCAGCGCCCAACTCGTCGGACAGCTTCGCGCAGCGCTCCAGCAGGCGGCTGTGAAGGTAGAACACGTCACCGGGGTAAGCCTCGCGGCCCGGCGGACGACGCAGCAACAGCGACATGGCGCGGTAGGCCTCAGCCTGCTTGGTCAGGTCGTCGAAGACGATCAACACGTGTTTGCCGGCGTACATCCAGTGCTGACCCAGCGCAGAGCCCGAGTAGGGCGCGATGTACTTGTAACCAGCCGGATCGGAAGCGGGCGCGTGCACGATGGTGGTGTATTCCATCGCACCGGCTTCTTCCAGCTTGGTGCGCAGCGCGGCGATCGTGGAGCCCTTTTGGCCGATGGCCACGTAGATACAGCGCACCTGCTTGGTGGGATCTCCGCTGGCCCAGTTGGCCTTTTGGTTGATGATCGTGTCCACCGCGATGGCCGTCTTACCGGTCTTGCGGTCGCCAATGATCAACTGCCGCTGACCGCGACCCACCGGAGTCATCGAGTCGATGGCCTTGATACCGGTTTGCAGCGGTTCCTTAACGCTCTGGCGATCCATCACACCGGCGGCCTGCAGTTCGAGTTCACGTCGACCATCAATGTCGGCGATCTCGCCTAGTCCGTCAATCGGGTTACCCATTGCGTCGACAACGCGACCCAGGAAGCCGTCGCCAACCGGAACGCTCAGCACTTCGCCGGTGCGTCGGACGACAGAGCCCTCTTCAATCCCTTCGGAATCGCCCAAGACCACGACGCCGATTTCGCGGACGTCCAAGTTCAAGGCAATGCCGAGCGTGCCATTGGAGAACTTCAGCAACTCGTTAGCCATCGCGGAGGGCAGGCCCTCGACTCGGGCGATGCCGTCGCCCGAGGTCACCACGACGCCAACCTCGTCATGGCTGGCAGCCTCGGGATTGAAGTTCGCGACGAACTTATCCAGCGCGTCCCGGATCTCCTCGGGGCTGATGGTCAGATCGGCCATTTGTGTACCTTCTGCTTTCGATTTCTACTGGGTCAGTTGTTGTTCTGCGGCGGCCAGTCTGGCGGCGACGGTGCCCTCGATCACCTCGTCGCCGACGCGCACTCGCGCGCCGCCAAGCACGCTGGGATCAACCACAATCTGCAGGTTGATGTCCCGGTTGAGTTTGCCGGTCAGAATCGCCTTGAAACGCGCCACTTGCTCCGTGCTCAACGGTTTCGCCACGGTGACCAGCGCGATCGCACGAGCACGAACTGCGGCAGCCAGACGGAGGTATTCCTCCGTCGTCGGTTCAAAAGGACGCTGCGAAAAGGCCACCGCACGCTGGGCCACCAACACGGTGACGTCGTTGGCTTTCTTAGCGAGCAAATCCGACAGCAACTGCTGCCGCACGGCCACCGGCGCATTTCGGTCATCCAACGCAGAGCGCAGCTCCAGGTCAGCGGCAACCATGCGATTGAGTCGGAAGAGCTCCTCTTCAACGAGGTCGAGTTTGCCGCTGGCTTGTGCGGTGGCAAACAGGACGCGCAATCCCTGGCGGTCGATCGCCGCGATCAGCCGGGAACTAGATCCCCAACGCAAACCGGCAGCTTCGGACACCACGGCGCTGGCCGCAGCAGACAGCCGACCAGCAAAGACCGACTCGGCCAACGCACGCCGATGCCCGTCCTGACTGGTCGAGTCTGCCAGCGCATTGCGAAGCATGGCCTGTTCGCGGAGCAGGTCGGCCACGCCGAACAGTTCCGCGGCCAGGGCCGTGCTCGGCTGCTGCGCGTCGCTCACCCGATCAAGCTCGGACACCCGGGCTTCGGTCGCTGCGTTCATGCCTTCTCCGCCGGTTGGGCTTCAAGGTCAGCCAGGAAGCGGTCGACAGTGCGCTGAGTCGCGGCGTCTTGCGCAAGCGACTCACCGACGATGCGTCCGGCAAGTTCAGTGGCCAGGCCACCGATCTCACCACGCAACTGCTGAACAACCTGGCTGCGTTCGGCCTGAATCTGTGCCCGAGCGTTAGCCACCAGACGTTCGGCGTCGGCCGCGGCCAACTCACGGATTTCCGCAGCAGCACCAGCGGCCTGGGCCTTGGCGTCTTCGCGGATCTTCGCGGATTCGGACCGGGCTTCAGCCAGTTGCGCGTTGTACTCCGCCAACGCCGCAGCGGCTTCCGCCTGGGCTTTCTCCGCCTTTTCAATACCGCCGGTGATTTCGGCGGTGCGTTCGGCATAGGTGGCCTCGAACTTCGGCACCACGAACTTCCAGATCACCACGAGGACGATCAGGAAGAGCACAATCCCGGCAATGACTTCGGAATTGTGTTCCGGTGTAAGCGGAGGCATACCTGTTTCGAGCGGGAACATCCCCACCAACCTCATTACAGAGCGAAGGCCAGGGCGATACCGATGATGGCCAGCGCCTCAACCAGGGCGAAGCCAATCCATGCAGTACCCATCAACGCGCCACGAGCCTCAGGCTGGCGAGCGGTGCCCTGGATAACGGAGGCGAACACCATGCCGATGCCGATGCCGGGGCCAACTGCTGCAAGACCGTAGCCGATCATGTTCAGCGAACCGCGGATGTTGACATTCATAGCGGCCTGGACGACTTCCATTGGGATCATCGAAGGTTTCCTTTCGAGGGTTTCTTAATCAGTTGCTCAGTGCTCATCGGCAAGTGCCGTGGCGACATATTGGGCGGTGAGGACCGTGAAGATATAGGCCTGCATCACCGAGACGAACAGTTCCAAGGCGAAGATCGCCAAGCTAAAGATCAGCGCCACGCCGCCAGCGGTATGCAAAAGCCATTCTGGCTTACCGGCAAGCGGTCCTTGGGTCCAGGTCAGCAGGATCGACCCACCAACCACGAACACCAAGACGACGAGGTGCCCACCAAAAAGGTTGGCGAAGAGTCGCAACGCGAGGGTGATCGGACGAATGATGAAGTTCGACAGGAACTCCAACGGAATAATCAACGGCCACATCCATACCGGCACACCGGACGGCAGGACGTTGTTCTTGAAGTACTTGAAAAAGCCGTGCTTGTAGATTCCCACGCCGTTGTAGAGCAGGAAGGTCAGCAGTGCCAGGCCCCAGGCGTACCCGATCTTCGAAAAGGTCGGGAACATGAACAAGAAGAACTGCCCGAAGAGGTTGTTCACCAAGATGAAGCTGAACAGCGCCACCAGATACGGCACGAACTTGCGGTAGTCATGGCCCAACATGTCGCGGGCGATGCCGTTGCGCACAAAGTTGTAGGCCAGTTCCCCGAAGAACTGCTTCTTGCCGGGAACAACCTTCTGGCCATGCGCTACCCACAACCAGAAAAGGATCACCAAGATGGCACCGATCACGGCCTGGATCAGCTGGTTATTCAGCCATGGGAGAGTTTCCGGACCCAGGAGTGGACGAGAACAGAAACTGGGTACACCGAGAATGAGTTCCTCGTGTGACTCCGTCTTACTGTTACAGACATCCCACTGCAGCGGGATCAATAGGCCGATCAGGCCGGGCATGCAACCTCCTCTGTCAGGCCATTCAGGCGGTGCGTCCAAAACGCGCGATCACGAGGTAGATACCGGCAGCAATACCGATACCCGCCCCAACAAAGACCAACCATGTGGTGTGCAACCAGTTGTCGAGCGCCCAACCAACTCCTCCATAGAAGAGTGGCCCAGCCAGCATCATGCTCAATGCACGATAGCCGTCCTCCGACCCGTTGCGATCACCCATGGTGGCAGAACCATATCAGGCTCACAGGGGTGCGATTTCCATGATGTTACCTAGTCCGTTTTGGCTTGTGGAGGGTCGAACGCCGGGATGCGGAGCCGCTGGAATCCCCAGACCTCCGTGGTCAGCCAGCCGGCGACGACAGCCACGATCACGATCGCGAATTCGCGCCCATTGTCTGGGGCGACCGAGCCCTTCAAATTCCATGCCAGCAGCGCCAGGCCGACCACTCGCACCACATAAGACATCAGGGCGGCCATCATCGCGGCCATCGGCGAGGACTCGGCGAAAGCCACCTGCACCAGCTGCCCCAACCCGAAGAAGAGAATCGTGATAGCCCCACCAACCGCCACCACGGACACGCCTTGCGGACCCCAGGCGATCAGGTGGACCAGGAAGGCCAACAGCCAGGCGGTCACCCCACCGATCAGTCCGGCAATCAGGAGCCGCACGGCACGACCTCGGACGGTACTTGGTTGCCAGCTAACCACTCGTTACCTCCACTTTTGGTTTTCGTCTTCCCCAGGTCAGGAAGGCCGCCGCGCCAAGGCACAGCACCACTCCCAGTACGGAATAGACCGACGGATAGAGCCCAACCAGAACCGCACCATAGGCGATCACAGCCGACCACAGCCACAACAAAGCGACAGCACGCCGATGGCTATGCCCCAATCGGAGCATCCGATGGTGCAGGTGCATCTTGTCTGCCTGGTACCACAGCTTGCCCGCGGCCGTTCGCCGAACATAGGCCATCACCAAATCTAAGAAGGGCAAGGCCAATGCTGCCACCGGCAACAACAACGGCAAATACGCTGCGAGCGCATTCGCGCCGAAATCGTTGAGTTTGGAGGGATCGAACTGCCCGGTGAGGCTGATCGTGGATGTGGCCAAGAGGAAGCCCAACAGCATCGAGCCCGAATCGCCCATGAACATCCGGGCCGGATGAATGTTGTACGGCAGGAAGCCCAAACAGATCCCCACAGTGGCGACCGTGATCAGGCTGGCTGCGGTCGCGCGCACCAGCTCTTGCTCGTAGGACAACAAATACGCATAGAAGAAGAAGGCGCTTGCGCCAATAGCCACCACCCCGGCGGCCAAGCCGTCCAGCCCGTCGATGAGGTTGATCGCATTCACGGCCACGAAGATCAGCAGCAT
>CAYWIN010000010.1:0-17524 GCA_964458365.1 uncultured Propionibacteriaceae bacterium | reverse complement strand
AAGGAGAGGGGCTCGGGATGTCGAGCTGAGGAATCGTAGATTTCGGCCACCTGCTGAGTGAGTCGCACCATAGCCGACGGGTCGAGATTGGTCAGACCATCTGCCCCGGTAACCATTTTGACCATGCCTTCGCGGGTGATGGGTACCCACAATCGGAAGGTCCGCTGGGAAACCTCAGGGAAGAACAGGCAGTCTTCAAGTGGCGCGACATCTTGGAGGAGGCGGGCCCGCATCAGGGTGGGGGCATGAGTCTGAACAACGGCGGCCAGGCGACGTACCCACGGTACGGAGTCGTCGCGTGCTGTGTGAGTCAGTGCAAGGTGTCCGCCGCCAATCAGGACTCTGGCGAGTTCTGAACGGCTTTCGGCGGGAAAGAGGCCGCGGTCGTCGGCTGGGCCCAACACGACATCAAAGCTCTGGGGTGGGAATGGCAGGGCCTCCCGGTGGGCGAGGACGACGGGTTGGTCGGAAAAGCGTCGACCGAGCCGAGCTGCCTGAGCATCGCTATCGGCCAGAAGAACGACGGTGATGCCGCGCGCAACCAGACGCCCGATGAGGGCCGTGAGGTCGTTCCCAAAGGCCAACACATGGGTGGCCTCTGGAGGGACCAGCCATGAGTCTGCGGCAGCGATCTGGTCCCGGGCGCCGGAGTAGCTCATGGCTCGATGGTAGGTGTCGCTCTGGCATCGACCGGGGAGGCGGCGCAACTATTTGTCGCGGGCCGGACGCGTCGGGGGTGTGGATAAAGCCGCATAGCCGTGGGGTTATCCACAGATGCGCACGGGTGTGACGCGGAGTCGGGCGTCGCTCCCATAGTTACCGGTGTGGCACAACTGAGATCGGCGCTTCCTGTCCTTGTGGTGGCAGGGCCGGGAGAAACCCAAGATGCAATCCTGGCTGCTGTTGCTGCTCAAGAACTGGACGCCGAGATCGTCACCGATCCTGAGAGGGTGGGCAGCTCCTGGCGGGGGGCTGCCACCGTGCTGATAGCCGAGGATCTGGCTCCCGAAATGGCTGCGCGTGCGCTACCGCAGCGCGAAGCGGTGTACCTGGTCGGTTGCCGTCCAGACGCGCTGTCGATGTGGTCGGCTCCGCTGGCCGCGCGCGTGATCACGTTGCCTGAGGGAGCTGCTTGGCTCGGTGCGGTGCTCGGCGAAGGCCGAAGCCGCACCCGCGCTCCGGTGGTGGCAATCATGGGTGGTTCTGGCGGGGTGGGGGCATCCACCCTCGCGGCGGCCATCGCTCAGTTGAGTGCTTCCGGACGGGGACATCCGGCGGCACTGGTCGATGCCGACCCGCTGGGGGGCGGCATCGACCTGCTTCTGGGTGCGGAAGGGGTGAGCGGTTGGCGATGGCCGCACCTGAACGGGGCCGCTGGGCAACTGGGGGACCTCCGGGGTTACCTTCCGGTGGTCGAAAAAGTCTCGGTGGTATCTATGGCGCGCGAAAACCGAATGAACCTTGCTAGGGAGCCGCTGGCGGCCATCGTTAACTCTCTGGCCATTTGGCATTCCTTGGTGGTTATCGATCCTGGACGAACCTCCGACGTGATGGCGCGGGAGGCCCTGCGTCAAGCCTCGCGCCATCTTGTGGTGGTTTCGGCCACGGTGCGCGGAGTCGCGGCCGCCCGCGAGTTGCTGGCCGACCCGGCGTTAGCTGAAGCCGAACTCGTTGTTCGGCGTTCACGAGGCGCGCTGGCGCCCGCTGTGGTTTCCGACGTGTTGGATCGGCCCCTGCGTGCGGTGCTTCCCACAGATTCGGCGCTTGCTCCCGCGGCGGAGCGCGGTGAGCCGCCGGCCCGCGCCGCAGGTCGGGCGTTCCGGCGTGAGGCGTCCCGACTGGTCGACCAACTCCTGCCGCCAGTGACCGTGCCATGATCGACACCGAGCTGGAAGCCGTTCGTCAGCAACTTGCCCGCCGTGGGCAGCAGCCCGGTCCGGTCGAAGTTGGCGCCGCTCTGCGTGAACTGGGGCTCTTGGTCAGCGACACCACGGTCCGAGAGATGGTGACGACGCTACGCCGCGAAAGCACCGGTGCGGGTCGACTTGAGCCGCTCCTTCACCTTCCTGACGTGACCGATGTCTTGGTCAATGCCCCCGACAGGGTCTTCATTGATCGCGGGCGGGGCCTGGAAGTCACAGATATCCGGTTCACCGGCCCGGCTGAGTTGCGCCGACTTGCTGTCCGCCTGGCTGCGGCCGCCGGGCGACGTTTGGATGAGGGCTCGCCGTTCGCTGACGCCCGACTTCCCGGTGGTGTGCGGGTACACGCAGTCCTGGATTGCGTCGCCGACACAGGAACCTGCCTTTCTTTGCGTGTGCCCAACCGGCGAAGACTCAGCCTGGTTGATTGGGTGGCCAGCGGCAGCATGCCCGCCCGCGCCGCCGAGATTCTGACCGGCCTGATTGAGAACCGAGTCGCCTTCCTCATTTCTGGAGGCACCGGGTCGGGAAAGACCACTTTGCTGGCGGCGCTGCTGAGTTTGGTTCCGCCCGACGAACGCATCGTGATCGCCGAAGACTCTCGCGAGTTACAGCCGGACCATCCGCATTGTGTTCGGATGGAGTCTCGCCCGCCCAACGCGGAAGGCGCGGGCCGGGTCACCTTGACCGACCTCGTGCGCCAGGCGCTGCGGATGCGCCCGGATCGACTGGTGGTGGGAGAGGTTCGCGGCGCTGAACTCGCCGATCTTTTGGCTGCGCTCAACACCGGGCACGAAGGCGGGTGCGGCACGGTTCATGCCAACTCTGCGGCCGACGTTCCGGCACGTTTGGAGGCGCTCGGTGCCTTGGCTGGGCTATCCCGGGCGGCTCTGCATGCTCAAGTAGCCTCCGCCGTGAGAGTGCTCATACATGTCACCCGAGTCGAAGAGGGCCGCCGATGGCTGTCCGAAATCCAGATCATCTCCACCGATTCCGATGGGCGCTGTCGTCCCGAACCCGGCTACCGATTTCGCGGTGACGGGCGGGTGGATCGAGGGCCAGCAGCGGACCTTCTCGATGGATTGGTTCGGTAATGCTGCTTGCTGCGGCAGCGGTCGTGGTCGCCGCATTGTTGATTCTCCCCGCCTCACCTCGGCGCCGATTGGCCCGCCTCAACCGACGGTTCGTGCGATGGCCGGCACGTCGCTGGGTGCTGCTTGGTGTGGTCGTCGTGATCACGGTGACCGCTGTGGTCGGTGTGCTTTTCGGCACGGCCGTGCTGACCGTCCTGTTTTGTGTCCTTGCGGTGGGAGGGACGGTGACCGGATTTGGATATCGGCGTCGGTCGGGACGGCAGGCGCAGGCTCGTCGCGACCGCATTGCCGATGCCTGCCAGCTGTTGGCAGGCATGCTGCGGGTGGGGCACCTCCCGGCCACGGCGTTGCGACTCACGGCCGAGGAGGTTCCCGATCTTGCCGACGCCTTTGCCGCTCATCAGGTGGGCGGCTCAATACCGCAGGCGTTACGAGAACAAGCCAGGCAACCTGGTGCCGAAGGCTTGGCCGACCTTGCGACTGCCTGGGAGGTGTGCCTGCACACCGGCGCTTCGCTGACAACGACTTTGGATACGTTGTCCGAGCGATTGGACAGTGCACGCAAGCTCGCCCGGATCTTGGCGGCGGAGCTAGCTGCACCATTGGCGACCGGACGAATGCTGGCGGTACTTCCGTTTGCCGGAGTGGCTTTGGGCTATGGAATCGGGGGTGACCCGGGAGGATTTCTGCTCGGCTCGCCGCTGGGTCAGGTGTGTCTCGTACTTGGGGTGGCCCTGGCCTGTGGCGGCGCCTGGTGGATCGAGCTGATCGCAGGCCGGGTCGGCCGGTGAACATGGCGATTGTGGTTTGCGCACTGTCTGTGGCGCTGGCGGTGTTGACCTGGTGGCCCGCTCGACTTCAGCGGCTGCGCACACCGCGTTCGCGGCGATCCGACCTCGCGCGGCTCGGGCAACCTGGGCGGCTTCTCAGCGCCGCTGCTGTCGGAATCACTGTGACGATCATCACCGGTGCGGCGGGCTGGTGGGCAGTGCTGATTGGGGCTGGTGCTGCAGTTCTGAGCCTGGTGGCGTACGGCAAACTTGGCAACGATGCGACAGTTCGTCGCCATCGCCGGTTGGTGGCGGCCTTGCCGCAGTGCTGTGAGCTGATCGTGGTCTGCCTGGAGGCTGGCCTGCCGGTGCGTGCAGCCGTCGAAGCCGTCAGTCCGGCCATGGATGAACCGCTAGCCGACGCCCTGAACCAGGCCTTGGCCAAGATTCGGCTGGGCATCGACGAGCAGCAGGCCTGGAGCGAAATGGGTGCTGAACCGGCACTGGCCAAACTTGGACGCGAGCTTGGACGTGGTTCGTCGGCGGGAATCTCTATTGCGGCTCGGCTGATCGAGGTCGGTACCGAATCACGCCGAACGGTCGCGAGTCACGCCGAGACCCAAGCAAAACAGGTAGGCGTCCACAGCGTCCTGCCGCTCATGTTGTGTTTTCTGCCGGCTTTCGTCCTCGTGGGGCTGATTCCCATCATCGGCGGAATTCTGACCCAACGGTTCGGCGGATGAACCATATGCAGTTGTCCACAGCACTTTCAGGGCCCTTTGGGACGATCCACAGAATCTGCCGCCAACGACCGATCCGAGTCCAAAGCACACAGGGTGATGAGTGCGTCCAGTCGGGGCGCATCGGTGAGAGGAGACGTAATGGTGAAGCGAGTCTGGGCGGCGATCCGCAGGCATGGCCAGCGGGGCATGACGACAGCGGAATATGCCGTGGGTTCGGTCGCGGTGGCATCGGGTGTTGGCGCGATTGTGGCTCTGGTCAACCAGGAATGGTTCCAAGAACTGCTGAAGCAGATCATCAAGGCCCTGATGGAGTTCGTCATGACCTACTTCCACATGAAGTGAACAGCACACAGCTGGTTGGCCGGAGCGTTCCGGCCAACCACTGGTGGCCAGGCGGAACCTGCCGAGCGCAGAAAGGAATGGTCACCGTTGAACTTGCCTTCGCATCCCTTGCTCTCACGCTGTTGGGGCTGGCCCTCGCGTGGGTGATCTCCGTCGTTGTCGTCTGGGTGCAGTGTCAGGATCTCGCCGTCGGGATTGCTCGCCAGCAGGCCCGTGGCGACCAAGCCGCCGTCGCCATGATCGTGAAGCGACGCCCGCCCGGGGCCGACGTCTCGGTCGATCAGCGCGATGACCAGATCACGGTTAAGGTCCGCATTGCTGCGCAGCCTTGGGCCACGTGGCTACCCAGCGTCCCCATGACGGTTTCAGCCACGGTCACCGCCGAGCCGACATGAGTAGCAACCAGCGCGGTGCGTCCACGATCGGTGCAGCAGGAATCGCCATCCTCCTGGTCCTTCTTGCCGGGGTTGCGGCAACTATTGCGGGGCTGTCCTGGGTGCAACACCAGGTTGCCGGTGCCGCCGATCTGGCCGCCTTGTCCGCTGCCGCTGAACGGCTTGACGGACGAGACGCCTGTCAGGCGGCGGCCCGAACGGCGCGTGCCAATGGCGTGGACCTCACTCGCTGTCAGGTTCGGGGAGATGAGGTTGACTTCGTGGTCACCGTCCTCGTCCAGCGGCAGGTCTTCGGGCTTTCCATCGGTGCCGATGCCAGGGCCGGGTGGTTGGATTCCGATGAATGAGCCGGGGCGAGTACTGAGGTCAGCCCACCAAGAGGGCAAGCAATCGAGTTGCCGCCTGTTTGTCCAACGGATGGTTGCCGTTACCGCACTTGGGAGAGACCACGCAGGCCGGACATCCGTCCTCGCACGGACAGGTCTTCAGGCGTTCCCAAGTTGCGGCCAACCATTCGGACAGCCGGGCATAGCCTTCGGCAGCGAACCCGGCGCCACCAGCAGCCCCGTCATGAACGAAAACGGTCAGCTTCCCCGTATCGGCATGTCGTACGGTCGACAACCCGCCAATATCCCAGCGGTCACACGGGGCAAAAGCGGGCAGCAGACCGATCGCGGCGTGTTCGGCACCATGAGCTGCGCCGGGCAGCTCGCCGGCGGTGAATCCACTGAGGGCAGAGTCATCCAGGCTGTACCACACGGCCTGGGTGCGCATCGTCCGCCGAGGAAGGTCCAAAGGTGTGCTGTCCCACACCTTCCCGGTGGTTTGGTCTCGTCGCAGAAACCCCGTCACCTGGCGGGCCAACTCGACGGTTCCCCAGCCGGTTTCGGCCAGGCCGAGCCGTCCGGCCTTCTGCTGGTCGAGGATGCGAATGTCGCTGTCGGTGAGGGCTTGAGTGAAGTACGCCCCATCCGAACGGCCAACCAACGCTACGTGTTCGTCGGGGCGATACTCCTTCACCAACCAGGGCTCGCCTTGATGCAAATAGGTTGCACCTTGATGCAGGCTCCGGTCCGCGCTGGCCGGATCGCTTTGCCCCACCACCCGTCCGGTCGTGTCGTCAATCACGTCCACACTCGTGCCACCGGAAGAACGCAAATCAATCGAGTCCACGGCACGGTCGGGGCGAGTCCAGTACCAACCGTTCGGACGCTGCCGCAAGTACCCCGCGGTACCCAGTCGCTCCAATACTTGGTGAAGCTCCGGGCCGAACCAGGCCTGGTCTGCGTCGGTGATCGGAAGTTCTTGCGCAGCAGCGGCAACGTGGACGGCGAGGACTTGCGGGTTTTGTGGATGCAGCACCGTCCGTTCCACGGGACTGTCGAAGATCAGCTGGGGATGATCCAACAGGTAGGCGTCGAGCGGATCGGGGCGGGCGATCAAGACCGCCAGTGCCGCCGAATTGCCGCGTCCGGCACGTCCGACCTGTTGCCACAATGCGGCCATCGTTCCCGGGAATCCGCAGGTGAGCACGGCATCCAAACCGCTGATATCAATACCCAGTTCCAAGGCATTGGTGCAGGCCGCTCCCCGCAGCCTTCCACTGCGCAGCCCGTCTTCCAAGGCTCGACGTTCGGCGGGCAGATAGCCCGCTCGGTACGACCGGATCTGGATTGACTCACCCACGGATTGCTGTGCTCGCAGCGCCACCAGTTCCGACTGCACCCGGGAGGTGGTGAACGCCAGGCTTTGGCGGCCTTCACTCACCAGGCGGGCCAGCATGTCGGCTGTTTCCTGATGCGGATCTCCCACCGGCGCCCACAGTGCGAAATCCAACTCGGGGTGGGCGGAGTCATCTCGATCAATCTGCAGCGGATCGGGTATCCCCGTCAGCCGGGTCAGGAGCTCGCCAGCCTCGCTGATCGTGGCCGACGCCGTGATGAAGATGGGGTCGGCGCCATAGTTGTGTGCCAAGCGCCTCAGCCGGCGAAGCACCTGGGCAGTGTGCGCACCAAACACCCCGCGATAGCGATGTGCCTCGTCAACCACCACATAGCGCAAAGTCGACAGCAGACGCACCCAACGCTGATGTGACGGCAAGATCGAGCGGTGCAGCATGTCGGGATTCGTGAGCACGTAGTGCGCGAACTCGCGGGCATAGCGCCGTTCGGGACCGGTGGAGTCGCCATCCAAAGTGGCCGGCGTCCAACCGTCGATAGCGAGGCCCTCGGCTGTCCGAAACTGATCGTGTGCCAGGGCCTTCGTTGGTGCGATGTAGAGGGCGCTGTGACCGCGATCTACCCCGAGTGGGCCGTGATACACCGGAAAGCCCACCTTGCGATCCCGGGTGGCGGCCAAGATTGGCAACAGATAGGCCAAGCTTTTTCCCGACGCTGTCCCGGTGGACAGGGCCACCGAGCGGCCGTCAAAGGCGGCCTGCGCGGCAAGTGCCTGGTGACGCCACAGATGGCCAATCCCTTGGTCGGCAATTGCCTGCTTCACGGAATCGCTCACCCAGTCAGGGAAGGGCGCTGTGATTCCCGGCTGGGCGTCGCGATGCCGCAGATGCTGCAGTCTCGGATCGTCGTTTAGCCAACGTGGTAATGCCACAACCTCAGCTTGCCATTCCCCTAGGGCAAAGAAGGCAGTGCGTGAGCCGAAACCGTCTCGACGTCAAGGCCCAATTCGGCGATGTCAGCCAGGAATTCTGAGGGCGGGACAACGTCGGCTTGCCGATGAAGGCCGGGGACGCGATCCCGTCTGTCGAGAATTCGACGAAGGCAGGCAACGACAGGAGCAGCGGTGAGTCGGTACCCGTCCGCGTGTCCGACAGACACAAAGCTGGTCATGAGGTGACCATCGCGGACGCCGACAGCTTCGCTCCGCAGTTCCATTCGGTGCGGTTCGGAGTTGCTCGCCAAGTGGACCATCGCCCACCGGGTCGCTCGGATGGTGGCTCGATGCAGTGCGGGAACCTTGGCCATTCCCATGAGGACAGGGAGGCCCAGGTAGTCCATTGCTGGGGAAAAGCCGCTGATGTAGAAGCCACAGCGTTGGATCCCCGGGTACCGTGCGGGCAAGTCATCCATTTCCGCCAGCGGCATAGGCACGACGAGCTTGGTACCGATCGGTTCGCCGAAATCTACCCGCGGAAACTGGTGGGAATCCAGCTTGCGTCGTCCTCCGTCGATCCAGGTGGTCAGATCAAAGTGGGTGAACTCCGCCAACATCTCCTCCACGGTTGAATCGGACAGTGTGTCCGCAGGCCAATCGGCACGCAATCCGCCCATTACGTCGGCGTGGAGAAGCTGGTCGTATTGCTCGGCCGCCCAGTGAACGAGCACTCCGGGAAGCCCGGGATGAAAGCCGCAGTCGGTGACGAAACAACACCCCGCTGCCGCGATCTGGTCCGCTCGAGCGTTGAGCGCGGCCGACTTTTCCGGGGTGGACAGCAATGTGTCGAACCAGTCTGCTCCGGCAGCGATGGCTACATCGGCCAAGTCCCCAATCAAGTCCGGTCGGCTCGCCGTGATGATGACGGCGTCAGCGCCTGCCATCACGTCGCGGGTCCGATCGGGGTCGGGTAAGGCGAGGTGTGTGGTCGAAATCGTTGCTGAGGTATCGATCGAAGTGGCGGTTTCGTCGAGGCGTTGGGCGTTTCTCCCGGTGAGAATCAGATCGTCGTCCTGGGTCAAGAACGGCCCGAGGAGTTCGGCCACTGTTCGTCCGGCATGTCCCGAAGCCCCGATTGCCACGATGCGCATGTGCTAAGCCTGCCATCGAAGCGTCTGGGGCGTGACAGACTTCGCCCATGCTTTCCGACCTCACCCTCGACGCTCTGCGCGCCTGTTTGCTTTCCGCCGAATACACCTTGGACGAGGTGACCAGGCGGCTGGGCGCAGAAGGGTTGGGCGGATTGGAGCGCAACAGCGCGGTGCCCGCGTTGCGCATTCTTCGGACGGCGAGCGATCCGCAGGCCGATTTCATCCGCCTGTGGCTGCTTGCCCAACCGCTCACCGAGGCCACCGTGCGAACTCTCATGCCCATGGTGGATGAGTTATGTGAAGCGCGACTGCTCACCAAAGAGCAGGGCTGGATTCGGGCACTGGTCGAGATCAAGCCCTATGGCGACGACCAGGTCAGCGGTTGGATCTGTTCGGACCAGACGCCGCTGGGTGGGACCGGTGGTAAGCCACCGGCAGATTTCGTGTTGGGCGCTTCTCCGGCTTCCACCACGCTGGCTCAACTGGTGCCGCGTCGACCGGTGGAGTCGGTGCTGGACTTGGGGACCGGCTGTGGGATCCAGACGGTGCATCTGGCAACGCACTGCGCACGAATCGTGGCAACCGATCTGAATCCGCGGGCCTTGGATTTGGCACGCATCACTGCTGGACTGTCCGGAATCGAGGTCGATTTTCGACTGGGCTCCCTGTATGAACCAGTAGCGCAGGAGCGGTTTGATCTGATCGTCACCAACCCGCCCTACGTGATCTCTCCTCCGGGGCACCGAGACTTGGTTTATCGAGAAAGCGAACTGCCCTCAGATGAGCTGATGCACCAGGTCGTTGCGGGCGCGGCAGAGCGGTTGAACCCCGGCGGCACGTTGGTGGTGTTGGGTAACTGGGCGATCACCGACCAACCCTGGTCCGAGCGGCTCGATGAGTGGATCGGTTTGGACTGCGACGCGTTCGTCCTACAGAGGGAAGTCCTTGATCCCTATGAGTACATCGAATTGTGGTTGGCCGATGCTGGCCTGCTCGGGTCGACCGAATATGCCCAGCGCTATACCGAATGGCTGGATTACTTTGATTCCAGTGGAATCACTGCCGTCGGCATGGGGTGGTTCGTCGGGCAACGCAACGAGCGACTCGTGCCCGAGCGGCGTTTCGAGCAGTGGCCTCACGCGGTTCATCAGCCAGTCGGCGAAGCTTTGGCGAGCTTCTTTGACGCGATCGCTCCTGCCCGCCTTACCGACGAAGAGCTCCGTGCTCGCCGGTGGCTTCGACACCCTGAACTGATTCAAGAAACCTTGGGTGAGCCGGGTGCGGCTGACCCGCAGCACGTTGTGTTGCGGCAGGGTTATGGCTTGGGTCGGGCTGTCGAACCGGGCACCGCATTGGCCGGCGTGGTCGGGGCTTGCGACGGCGAGTTGCCGTTGGGGGTGCTGATCGACGCGGTGTCGACTTTGCTGGGAGAAACGGGACTATCCGAATCCGAAATGCTGTTCACGCAAGTGCGTAGGCTCATCAGCGACGGCTATCTCGTTGAAGCGTAGGTTCACAGGTTTTCACAGGAAAGTGATAGCTGAGGCATTGACTGGCCACCTTCACTGGAACGGAATCGAAGGAGCGTGACCATGGCTGAGGACCCCAGAGGATTATCTGGCACCTCCCCGAATGCGGGACTGTCCGGGACGAATCCGGCACAAGGCCTGCCACCGCATCCGGTGGCTGGGTGGATGCCTCCGGAGACGCCCTTTGTGCCAGCAGGCCCTCCTTCGGACGGTCCCTTTCCCGACGGGGGGAGTCCCGGCGGCCTGCCGGTGGCGGGTCAACCGCAGGATCCCTACGGCTACCCGGCCTCATTCGTATCGGGTTATCCGCCGCCCCCCGGGGCTGCGCAAAACGTCGGCGGGTTCCCGCCAGGTGGCTACTATCCGCCGCCACCGTACCCACCAGGTGGACTTCCCACGCCGCCTGCCGCGCCGGGACGGCGCTGGCCGATTGTTGTCGTTGTCGTCGTTGCGCTGATCGTGGCGATGTCCGGAGTGGGATTGACCTGGGCGATGGTCCGCATGAGTGCGTCGGGCACTCACCCGTCTCCGACCGTGAGCGCTCCGAGTTCCCCCTCAAAGGGGGCGACAGCGAATGCTCAGAGCGCGCCAGTCACCGCGGCGCAGTCCCGTGGAGTGGTGCTGATTGAGGCCCAAACCGCTGAGGGCACCGCCTCGGGTACCGGAATGATCTTGAGTGCTGACGGCAAGGTGCTGACCAACTATCACGTCGTGGCCGGGACGACAGCAGTGATGGTCACGGTTGCTGACTCCGGAGATACGTTCCCCGCGAAGGTGTTGGGTTTCGACCAGTCGCGAGATGTGGCCTTGCTGCAGCTCAAGGATGCCCACGGCCTGCCCACGGTGAAGACCGACGATGATCCGGTCGCCGTCGGTGATCGAGTTGCGGCCGTGGGGAACGCGTCGGGAGGACGAAAGCTGACCAAAGCCCCGGGCGAGGTTTTTGCCACCGACCAGTCTTTGCGGGTGAACTCGGATTCGCCGTGGGGAAATACCGAAGACCTGAATGGGCTGATTGGCACGAACGCCGGTGCGGTTCCCGGGGACTCGGGCGGACCGATGTTTGACGCCGAGGACGAGGTTTTGGGGATGACCACGGCGGGTTCGACGGACGACCACACCAGCTATGCGGTGCCGATCGCTCAAGCGCTTTCCGTCGTGCGGACGATCGAAGCGGGTCGAGACTCAGGTTCGGTTCGCGTGGGCCCGGCAGGCTTTCTTGGGGTCAGCGTTCCTGAGACCGAAGTGACCAATAAGGGTGCGAAAGTGACGACGGTGAGCTCGGGCAGCCCGGCCGCCAAGGCGGGGATCACGACGGGGAGTCGTATCACCCGGGTGGGTGATACCAAGATCGTTGCACGGATCAATGTGGCCAACGTCATTCGGGCGACCGAGCCGGGAAGCAAAGTGAAGATCTGGTGGACTTCGCCTTCGGGAAAGGCGAAGAGTGCCACGGTGACGATGGGGTCGAGCCCCGTCAATTGATCACGGCCCGGTTGGGTGTGCGTCCCAGAGGCTAGCCATTCGGCATTACTATGCCGGTGGTGCGAGCGGGCTAGAGTGTGCGCGCGTACGTCCCACATCTGTCCCGAGACCAGGAAGTAGCCAGTGGCCACAGCAGCGAAGCGTCGACTCGTCATCGTGGAGTCGCCAACCAAAGCGGTCAGCTTGGCCAAGTTCCTGGGGCCGGAGTATGTGGTGGAGTCCAGCCGCGGACACGTTCGTGACCTTCCCACCGGTGCCGCCGAGGTTCCCGCCAAATATAAGGGTGAGAAGTGGGCTCGCACAGGGGTCAATGTCGACGCTGACTTTGAGCCGCTCTATGTCGTGGCTGCCGACAAAAAGGCGACGATTCGGGAGTTGAAAGCCAAACTCAAGGACGTCGACGAACTCTTCCTGGCAACAGACGAGGACCGCGAAGGTGAGGCGATCGCCTGGCACCTTCTGGACGAGCTCAAGCCCAAAGTGCCGGTGAAGCGGATGGTCTTCCACGAGATCACTCCCGAGGCGATCCTCGCCGCGGTTGAAAACACCCGGGATTTGGATCACGACCTGGTAGACGCCCAAGAAACACGGCGCATCCTGGATCGTCTCTACGGGTATGAAGTGTCACCGGTGTTGTGGAAAAAGGTGATGCCGAAGTTGTCGGCGGGCCGCGTGCAGTCGGTTGCGACTCGCCTGATCGTCGATCGGGAGCGGGAACGGATTGCGTTTAGGGCGGCGGCCTATTGCGATGTCGTCGCCACCTTGGACGCCGGTGCGGAGGCTGAGCCGGGTGAGTTCACCGCGAAACTGGTGTCGTTCGATTCACGCCGAATCGCCACAGGTCGCGATTTCACGTCCACCGGGGCCTTGGTGGGTTCTTCGGTTTTGCAGCTTTCCGAGCAGGCCGCGACACAGCTGGCCGAAGCCCTCGAGCACGCTACCTACGGGATTTCCTCGGTGGAAGCTAAGGGCTACACCCGACGTCCGTACCCACCGTTTCGCACCACGACCTTGCAGCAGGAGGCGGGTCGAAAGCTGGGCTTTTCGGCTCAGCGCACGATGAGCGTGGCTCAGGAGCTTTATGAGCGGGGCTTCATCACCTATATGCGTACCGACTCGGTGACGCTGTCCGCGACCGCTCAACAGGCTGCACGTGCCCAGGTCAAGGAGCTTTTCGGAGCGAAGTATGTTCCGGTTTCTCCGCGGGTTTACACCTCGAAGGTGAAGAACGCCCAGGAGGCCCACGAAGCGATCCGTCCGGCAGGTGAGCGTTTCCGTACCCCGGCTGAAACCGGCCTCACCGGTGACCAGTTGCGTCTTTATGAGCTGGTTTGGAAGCGCACGATTGCTTCGCAGATGGCCGACGCTGTTGGTGAATCGGTGAATGTGAAGATCGGTGCGACCTTGCCGGAACGGTGCACAGTCACCGACGTGGCCACCGGCGAGCTGGTCGAGTCTGGTCGGGCGGTGTTCAGCGCTTCGGGTCGCACGATTACTTTCCTCGGGTTCCTCAAGGCCTATGTGGAGTCGGTGGAGGACGGTTCAAGTGATGATGAGCAGGCTCGGCTGCCGCACCTGACTGAAGGCCAGCGGGTGGCCGCTACCCAGGTGCAGGCCGACGCGCATGAAACGCGTCCGCCAGCTCGATACACCGAGCCGTCGTTGGTGGCAAAGCTGGAGGAGCTGGAAATCGGTCGTCCGTCGACCTATGCGGCGATCATCCGGACCATCACCGCGCGCGACTACGTCCACAAGCAAGGATCGGCTTTGGTTCCGACCTGGCTCGCTTTCGCGGTCACCCGGCTGTTGGAGAGTCACTTTGCAAAGCTGGTCGACTACGACTTCACAGCGGGCATGGAGGACATCCTTGACGAGATTGCCGCTGGCAGCGCTGAACGGGTAGCGGTGTTGAAGGACTTCTATTTCGGTGCCGACGGGGCCGGACTGCATTCGCTGGTCAATGAGCTGGGCGACATTGATGCGCGCAAGCTGTCGACTTTCGAGTTGGGTAATGGCATTGATGTCCGCGTTGGACGTTACGGCACTTATGTTGAGGACGGCGAAGGCCGTCGGGCCAATGTTGATCCCGATCTGGCGCCGGCGGCGTTGACAGCTGAGATGGCTGCTGAACTGCTGGCCAAGCCCGCCGCAGAGGAACGTGAAATTGGGACCGATCCGGATACCGGGCGAACGATTGTGGCCAAGGATGGCCGTTATGGCCCGTATGTGACCGAGGTGCTTGCTGAAGGTTCTCCGAAGAGTGCCAAGCCACGTACCGGATCGCTCTTCTCCTCGATGGCGGTGGAGACGGTCACTTTGGAGGACGCACTGCGGTTGCTGAACCTCCCGCGGGTGGTGGGAACGACCGCTGAGGGTGAGGAAATCACCGCGCAAAATGGTCGCTATGGCCCCTATCTTCGCAAGGGCACCGATTCGCGTTCGTTGACCAGCGAGGAGCAAATCTTCGAGATCACGTTGGCTGAGGCCGAGGCAATTTATGCCCAACCCAAGACTCGGGGACGGGGTGCGGGCGCTGCTGCGGGACCGTTGAAGGAACTGGGGGAAGACCCCGCCACCGGTAAACCCGTGGTGATTAAGGACGGCCGATTCGGGCCCTATGTGACCGACGGTGAAATCAATGCGACTTTGCGGCGGGCGGACTCGATCGAGGCGATGACTCTGGAGCGGGCCGCCGAGCTTCTGGCCGAAAAGCGGGCCAAGGGCCCGGCCCCGAAGCGGACTCGCCGGACGGCCACCAAACGCACCAAGAAGTAGCCAGCGGTCGTCGCAGGTGAGCTGCGTCGACCGTTCGCCGGCAGGCAGGAGGATTGCGATGGCCGAGGGTGTTTTCGTCGTTTTCGAAGGCGGCGATGGTGTGGGCAAGTCCACTCAGACCCGTCTGCTCTCCGAATCGTTGGCTGCCCAGGGCTACGAGGTTGTGGTTACCTTCGAGCCTGGCGATACTCCGCTGGGCGCAGTAGTGCGGGATCTGCTGCTCAATCCGCAGTGGGGGGACATGTCGTCCCGGGCCGAAGCTTTGCTCTATGCGGCGGACAAGGCGCAGCATGTCGAGAACGTGGTGCTACCTGCGTTGCGACGTGGGGCGGTGGTGATTAGCGATCGCTATGTGGATTCGATGCTGGCCTATCAAGGTGCCGGGCGGGTTCTCGAGGCTGATCGCGTGGAACAGCTGGCGCGTTGGGCCACGCAGGATTTATTGCCCGATCTGACGGTCCTACTTGATTTGGATCCGGCGCAGGCGGTGGGCGAGATTGCCGACAAGGACCGGTTGGAAGGCGCGGGAGATTCTTTCCACCAGCGGGTCCGAACCTTCTTCCTGGACCTGGCTCGTCGAGATGCCGAGCACTATTTGGTGCTTCCTGCCCGCGACTCGGTGGACGCGATTGCGGCCCGGATTGCGGATCGGGTGGGTTCTTTGTTGTCAGAGCGATAGGGCAGGCTGGATACCGTGGAAGCCCGTTCGCTGGTGGGAGTTTGGCGTGATCTGATCGGTCAGGATCGCGCGGTCGAGGTCTTGTCCCGGGCCGTCGAGGCGGCCAACGGTGGTCACCATCGCCAAGCGATGACTCATGCCTGGTTGTTTGTCGGGCCTCCGGGGTCGGGGCGTTCCAATGCCGCTCGGGCGTTTGCTGCCGCGCTGCAATGCCCCGATGGCGGTTGCGCAGAGTGTCAGTCGTGCCGAACCACGATGTCGGGAGCTCATCCTGATGTCACGGTGGTGCGTACCGAGAAGTTGAGTATCGGTGTGGATGAGGTCCGCGACTTGGTGCGGCGCGCGGCGATGAGCCCCACTTTGGGTCGTTTCCAGGTCCTGATTGTGGAGGATGCTGACCGGATCACCGAGCGTGGCGCCGATGCTTTGTTGAAGAGCATTGAGGAGCCGGCCGCGCGCACAATCTGGTTGTTGTGCGCCCCCAACGCTGACGACATGTCGGTCACGATCCGGTCGCGATGTCGGCTGGTTGAGCTCACTACGCCGCCGAGAGCGGCGGTGTCGGCGCTCCTGCAAAGCCGGGACGGCGTGGACTCGGTGACCGCAGACTTTGCCGCTCGGGTGGCTCAAGGCCACATTGGTCGCGCACGGGCCTTGGCTCGCAGTGAGGCTGCGCGCGACCGACGGGACCAGGTTCTGCGGCTGCCGACGCGTTTGGTCGATCTTGATTCTTGTTTGCGTGCTGCCGATGAGTTGGTTGCTGCGGCATCTGCCGACGCCCGCGCCATCACTGATGAGCTGGATGAGACTGAACGCGAAGCCCTACTGCGCGGCTTGGGGATGACCGAAACGTCCGGGTCGGGACGGAACGTGAAGCCGCGCAACGCGCAGGCAGCGTTGCGGGATCTGGATGAGCAGCACAAGGCTCGAGCCAAGCGGTTGCAGCGTGATGCCTTGGACCGAGTATTGACTGAGTTGACCTCCTTTTATCGCGATGTGCTGGTGTTGCAGACACGCGCTGATGCGGAACTCATCAACGTCGAGCAGAGTGACGCCATCGAGGCGGTTGCTCAGGTCGGATCGCCGGAAGCCACTGTGGTTAAGCTGGACGCCATTTTGGGCGCTCGACGGGCGCTGTCGGCCAATGTTGCGCCGCTGCTGGCGATGGAATCGCTGTTGATCAGCCTGGCTGCCGCCGTCTGAGGGTGTTAGGGCAGTAGTGTGTCTGACAGTCAATTTGCTTGATCTGGAGCCGGTCATGGCCGAGTTGCTCTGTAGGAAAGGACTTCCCCAGTGACTGAACCGCGCGAGCCCGAGTCCCCCCAGTCTCAGGGTGTGCCCGCTGTGCCTGAATCAGCGGCCCCTGAAGCAGTGACACCTGAAGCAGTGGCACCTGAGCAGGCACCGGTTGTGCCCCCGGCCCCTCCGGTGATTCCTGCTGCGCCATCAATCCCTTCGGCACCGCCTGTTGTGGCGGCGGCCGCGCCGCAGGCGCCTTCGTCGGAGCCGGTTGCCCCGGAAGCTCCTGTGGCACCGCAAGCTGATGAGGTTGCGGACGAGCCAGAGCCGGCTCAATCCGAACCGGCCGCTGCGGTCGTTTCTGATCCGGCAGACATCGTGGTGGCTCCGGACATTGCTGCTGCTGCTCCGGCTGCACCGGATGCGGTCTTTGTGCCGCCCGTTGTGTCCGAGCCCGAAATCGCCAGTCAGCCGGAAGCCGCTTCGGACCCCGAGGCCGTCCCGGTACCTGAAACCGTTGGGGCACCTGAAACCCCGGCAGAGCCTGAAGCTGTCGCTGCGCCCGAGCCGGTGGCGATGCCCGAATCCCCTGTCGAACCTCCGGTTGCCGCCCCGCCGACCCCGGGTATGCCTACCGTCCCCGCCTGGGTGCCACCGCAGGCTGCCTCTGAGCCTTCACCGGTCGAGGACAATTCGGGTCCAGAGTCCGCCGAGGTTCCTGCCGCTGCTGAGTCAGCCCCGGAATCGCCGGAGGACCCCGAGCCCGCCGTTTTGCTTCCGCCCGCTC
>CAYWIN010000009.1:0-17951 GCA_964458365.1 uncultured Propionibacteriaceae bacterium | reverse complement strand
ATCTGAAAGTCGGTGACCAGAGCTACCAGATCTTTCGGATTGATGCCGTAGAGGGCTCGGCAGATTTGCCGTTCAGCCTCAAGGTGCTGTTGGAAAACCTGCTGCGTAACGAGGACGGGGCGAACATCACCGCCGGTGATATCGCTGCCTTGGGCGCGTGGGATCCGGCTTCCGAGCCGAACAAGGAGATCCAGTTCACCCCGGCGCGGGTCATCATGCAGGACTTCACTGGCGTGGCCTGCGTCGTCGACCTGGCGACCATGCGTCAGGCCGTTGCTGATCTCGGTGGGAATCCGGACAAGGTGAACCCACTGGCACCGGCAGAACTGGTGATCGACCACTCGGTGATTGCTGAGTACTTTGGCACCCCCGATGCGCTGGCGAAGAACGTTGCCGTTGAGTACCAGCGCAACGAAGAGCGCTACAAACTGCTGCGCTGGGCCCAGACGGCGTTCGACGAGTTCAAAGTCGTTCCGCCGGGCACCGGAATCGTGCACCAGGTCAACATTGAGAACCTGGCACGGGTCACGTTCGCTCGCGAAGTCGACGGTGTACTTCGGGCTTACCCCGACACCTGTGTGGGCACCGACTCCCACACCACGATGGTCAACGGCCTAGGTGTGGTCGGCTGGGGAGTCGGTGGCATCGAAGCTGAGGCGGCCATGCTGGGCCAGCCCATCTCGATGCTCATTCCTCGCGTGGTGGGCTTCAAGCTTTCCGGCAAGCTGAACGATGGCGTCACCGCCACCGATCTGGTGCTGACCATTACCGAAATGCTGCGCAAGCATGGCGTGGTCGGCAAGTTCGTGGAGTTCTACGGGCCCGGCGTCGGCGAGATCCCGCTGGCAAACCGCGCCACCATCGGCAATATGAGCCCTGAGTACGGCTCCACCATTGCTGTGTTCCCCGTCGACGATAAAACGCTGGACTACCTGCGGATGACTGGGCGCGACGATGCCCAGATCGCCCTGGTCGAGGCCTACGCCAAGGCGCAGGGACTGTGGCTGGATCCGACCGCTGAGCCGCGTTTCTCCGAGCAGCTTGAGTTGGATCTGTCCACGGTGGTTCCGAGCATCTCCGGGCCGAAGCGTCCGCAGGATCGCATCGTTTTGGCCGAGAGCAAGGCAAAGTACAACGAGATCATCGGGACCTACACCGACGACGCCGACAAGACCGTTGCGGTCACGCTTGCTGACGGGCGCAGTTTTGACCTGGCAAATGGTGCGGTGACGGTGGCGTCCATCACGTCGTGTACTAATACCTCCAACCCGTCGGTGATGATCGGGGCGGCGCTGGTGGCCAAGAAGGCTCATGAGCTCGGTCTGATGCCGAAGCCATGGGTGAAGACCACGGTGGCGCCCGGTTCGCAGGTCGTCACCGACTACTTCGCTAAAGCCGGTCTGCAGGAACATTTGGACGCCCTGGGCTTTGAGACGGTCGGCTACGGGTGTGTGACGTGTATTGGCAACACCGGGCCGTTGATCCCCGAGGTCTCTCAGGCGATCAACGACAACAACTTGGCGGTAACGGCAGTGTTGTCGGGCAACCGGAACTTTGAAGGCCGGATTAGCCCGGACGTGAAGATGAACTACCTGGCGAGCCCGCCGCTGGTGATCGCCTACGGCCTGGCTGGCACGATGAACATCGATTTGGCCACCGAACCGCTGGGTACCGGTGCCGATGGTCAGCCGGTCTTCCTGGCTGACATCTGGCCGACCACTGACGAGATCGAAAAGGTCGTCGGGAGTTCGATCAGCGCTGAGATGTTCGCCACTCGTTACGCAGACGTGTTTGCTGGCGATGACCGTTGGAAGAATCTCCCCACGCCCGAGGGCAACCTTTTTGCATGGGACGACGCGTCGACCTACATCCGTCGGGCGCCCTACTTCGATGGCATGCCAGCCACCCCGGCGCCGGTCACCGACGTTTCGGGCGCTCGGGTGTTCATGAAGCTGGGAGACTCGGTGACCACCGATCACATCTCTCCGGCAGGCTCAATCAAGGCCGAAACGCCGGCGGGACAATACCTGACCGGGCACGGTGTGGCCCGTGGCGACTTCAACAGCTTGGGTAGCCGTCGGGGCAATCATGAGGTGATGATCCGTGGCACCTTCGCAAATATTCGCTTGAGGAACCAGGTTGCTCCGGGCACCGAAGGCGGGTTCACCCGTGACTTCACCCAGCCCGATGGCCCGGTGGTCTACGCCTACGATGCGGCCGAGAACTACGCTGCTGCGCAGATTCCACTTGTCGTGCTGGCCGGTAAGGAATACGGCTCGGGTTCGTCTCGCGACTGGGCGGCCAAAGGCACCACGCTGTTGGGAGTCAAGGTCGTCATTGCCGAAAGCTATGAGCGGATTCACCGGTCAAACTTGATCGGGATGGGTGTCCTTCCCCTGCAGTTCCCCGCTGGAGAGAACGCCGACAGCCTGGGGCTGACGGGCACTGAGGTGTTCTCGGTCACCGGGATCACCGAGCTTAACGACGGCACCACTCCGGCAACTGTTCGGGTCGAAGCTGTGGGAGACGGTGATCCGATCGTTTTCGATGCGATTGTTCGCATTGACACCCCAGGTGAGGCCGATTACTACCGGCACGGTGGCATCATGCAATACGTGCTGCGGTCTTTGTTGGCAAAGTAGGGGCTTTCTTTTGGGTAGGCGTCGTGCTTCGGGTGGGGTCTCGGTTCGGGTGTCGGACCGAGACCCCATGCCGGTGTCGGCCCGGGTCGCCTGGACGTACCTGGTCAGCCTTCTGTCGCTGGTGATCTCCGGCATTGCGGTGGCGATCTCGAACCAGAGCTTGGCCCTTTTTCTCTGCCGGGATGCCGCCAGCGACACCGCAGGCGATTGTCAGCTGGGCTGGGCTATTTGGGTGGGGCTGGCCGCGTTCCTGATCGTGTTTATCCCGGTTGCTCGACGTGCCCGGCTCGACTGGCTACTCATCGCCTTGCTCTGGTCTGGCGTCGCTTGGTTGTTGGCCATCGACTCGATGGAGCAGTGGTGGTGGTGGGTTCTCGCTGTGCTGATGCCCGCGATTGTCGCTTTGGCAAGCGCTGATTGGGATCGGGGCCCCGGAGTGCGGGCCTGGCAGCGGGGAGGAACCATCGCGGCAGCGGTGTCGGCCGTGGCTGCCATCGTCTGGTGGTTTGTCAGTGGTTGACCAAGGTGCCCACATTCGTGTGACGTAGACTCGACCAGTGCCGTTGTTGAACAAGATCACCGGTCCGCAAGATTTACAGGGACTCACCGAAGCGGAGCTGGCTCAGCTCTCCGCCGAAATTCGTACGTTTCTGATTGCGAACGTCAGCCGAACCGGGGGCCATCTTGGCCCAAACCTGGGCGTGGTCGAACTGACCATTGCTTTGCATCGGGTTTTCGAATCTCCGCGAGACGCGATCATCTTCGACACCGGGCACCAAAGCTACGTTCATAAGATCCTGACCGGACGTCAGGGCCGCTTTCCGACGTTGCGGCAACGCGATGGATTGTCGGGTTACCCCAGTCGCACAGAATCCGAACACGATTGGGTCGAAAACTCGCACGCTTCGACCTCACTGTCCTGGGCCGATGGCCTCGCCAAGGCCTACCGAATTCGCGGCGAAGAGCGCTGGGTCGTCGCCGTGATTGGTGACGGGGCGTTGACTGGAGGCATGGCCTGGGAAGGCTTGAACAACATTGCCGTCAGTGGCGATGAACGATTGGTCATCGTGGTCAATGACAACGGACGCTCGTACACGCCCACCGTCGGGGGTCTCGCAACTCAGCTGTCCGGCCTTGGAAAGCAACTCTCTGCTCTGCGAACCGACCGGCGATACGAAAAGGCCTTGCGTCGCATCAAAGAAAAGGTGCTGGCAGCTCCAGTGATTGGGCAAATGATCTATGGCCTGATGCACGGCTTTAAGACGGGTGTGAAAGATGTCCTCGTCCCGCAGGGAATGTTCGCCGATCTTGGGCTGAAATACGTCGGTCCGATCGATGGCCATGACGTTGGTGCGGTCGAAGTTGCGCTGCATCAGGCCAAACAGTTTGGGGCGCCAGTACTGGTGCATTGCATCACCGAAAAGGGCCGCGGCTACCGTGCCGCGGAACTGAATGATCAGGACCGATTCCACGCCGTGGGCATTATCGATGCCGAAACTGGGGAACCGTTGGTTTGTGGGGGGCGTACCTGGACTGACGCTTTCGGCGAAGAGCTTGCCCGGATCGGAGCGACCAACGACTCGGTGGTAGCGATCACCGCCGCGATGTTGCACCCGACCGGCCTTGACCGCTTCGCCAAGCTCTTTCCTGACCGCACCTTCGATGTCGGGATTGCTGAGCAGCATGCGGTGACAGCCGCTGCGGGGCTCGCCACCGGGGGATTGCATCCGGTGGTGGCCGTTTATGCCACTTTCCTTAACCGGGCTTTCGACCAAGTGCTGATGGACGTCGGCATGCACAAGCTGGGCGTGACTTTTGTTCTGGATCGGGCCGGCGTGACCGGCCCTGACGGCCCGAGTCACCACGGCCTGTGGGATACCTCATTTTTGGGGCTGGTGGCCGGTTTACGCTTGGCCGCCCCTCGGGACGAGCCGCGTTTGACTGAGGCTCTCCGGCTCGCCGTCGCGATCAACGATGGGCCCACCGTGCTGAGGTATTCCAAAGAAGTCATTCCTGAGCCGTTGCCTGCGCTGCGTAGGGAGGGCGACGTGGATGTTCTCTTTGCCAGTGCAAAGCCCCGAGTGCTCGTCGTCGGTTTTGGTCAGTTTTGTCAGATGGCTGTTGAAGTGGGCCAACGACTCGACCAGCAAGGCATTGGGGCCACCGTTGTGGACCCGGTTTGGGCCCTGCCCGTATCGAACGACCTGCTTGAGATGGTCGCTCATCACGAACTGGTGATCACGGTTGAGGATGGAGAGGTCGTTGGCGGTCTGGGCGCCAGAATCTCTCAGGAGGCGCGCACCGCCGGGTGCTCAACCCCGATGCGCGAGTTTGGCGTGAACCCCGGATACCTCGGTCAGGGTTCGCGTTCGGAGCTGCTCGTCGAACAAGGCCTGACCGCTCAAGACTTGGCCCGCTATGCCACCGAACAGATTGCTGCGGTTGACCGAGTGCCGCCGTTCACCAGTTCGCAGCGATAACCGGGACACACAGGAGACGCTGCCAGGGCCGTGCTCCGAGTTCGGCCAGCCGGGCCTCGATGTCGGAAATGGCGATTTCATCGGGAGAGTCCCAGAGCAGACGGCGGAGATGGTCGGGCGTGAGCAGGTTTTCCAGAGGCACGTGGTGCTCTTCGGAAAGCTCGGCCAACGCGGGCCGGATGCGATAGAACCTGCGATAGGAACTCGGCCAGCGACGCTCCCATGATCGAGGCTGTGGGGGTCCGTCGATGCTGATGTGGCGAGCGGGAAGCTCGTCTGGTGTGAGTTCGGCGGCGCGTTCAAGGGCTGCTAGCCAAAGGTGCTCATGCTTGGCAGCGAACCGATTGTTGAATGCCCTGACTTTCCGCAGGTCGCTGCGGGTGAGACGGGCTTGCTGTGAGGATTGGAGCAGCCCGGCGAGCTCGGTGATGGCCCGGTCGGGGAGCACCCGCCCGGGCGCACGGTCCAAGCTGAGCGCGAGCTCTTCGCGTGCTTGCCAAAGCTCTCGGACGACGGCCAACGCGGTGGTCGAGTGAATGGCGTGAAGGCCAGACGTGCGTCGCCATGGATCCACTCGAAGGCCGGGTGGGTCGGCTGCGTGCTCGCACAGATAGGAAAACTCCTGATATGCCCAGTCGAGTTTCTCAGCCGCGGTGAGTTCATCAATCAGCCACTCACGTAGATCGATCAGCCGCTCGACGTCGAGAGCGGCGTAGGACCGCCAATCTTCGGGGATCGGTCGTTTGGACCAATCTGCCGCTGAGTGCTCTTTACGAAGGGTGACGCCGAGTGCGGTCTCCATGAGCGCGGTCAGATTCACTCGAGGAAGATCCAACAAGCGGGCCGCAAGCTCACTGTCGAAAAGGTGTTGGGGCAGAAACTTCAGCTCGGCGAGGCAGGGAAGGTCCTGAGTTGCGGCGTGCAAAATCCAGTCCGCATCTGCGAGGTCGGCGGCGTAGCCGCTGAAATCGGGGTGCGGCTGACCGTTTTCGAATGCGACGGGGTCGATCAAGAAGGTCCCTGCGCCTTCGCGGCGCAGTTGCAGCAGATAGGCCTTGGCGGAGTAGCGGAAGCCCTGGGCCCGCTCCGTGTCGATGGCCAGCGGTCCGTGAGCAGCGCTCAACGCCGTCATCGCGGCGAGAAGGTCAGAGGGGTCTGAGATGACATCGGGAATGCCCTCGGCGGGCGTCTCCAGGATGGGGTAGACCGGGGTGGCGTCGTCGGTCATTGCGGCCACACCCCGCCTCGATGGGGGCTGATGGGTGTCACACCTTCTGGAAAGGGCGGTAGCCCGGCGGTGAGTCCGAGAAGTTCGCCCCAGGCGTGCAGGTGGGGTGTGATGTCCTCGGGTTGCTCAATTCCGGGCGTCCAGGAGGCACGAATCTCAACCTCGGCACGACTGCCGTCTGCCTCAATACCGCCAAATGACCGACTAGTTACGGCAGTTACGGTGCCGCTTGGCTCCTGAAATGCGGCCTGATTGCGGTTCAGCGCTTCGAGCAGCCAGGACCAGCCAACCTCCGTCAACAGGGGATCGGTGACCATCTCAGGGTCGACTTCGGCTCGGCAGAAGCTCACAAAACGGAAGTCGCCGTCCCAGGACGGGCTTCCGTCGGGGTCATGCAGCAATACGAGTCTTCCGGTCCCGAGATCTTTGTCTGAGGTGCCCAACTCGGCGCTGATCGCACTCGCAAAGGGCGCAATCTTTCCTGGTGCCGGGATCTGTTCTACGGAAAGCTCTGGGCGCCAGGACATATTCAGCATGATCCGCACGGCTGCCGCATATAGCGGCGGGGCGTCGTGCTGCCGACGTGGGTCCACCAAATGAGGGTAACCGGCTGGCCGAGGTGAACTGGGTTGACGCGCCGCAGAGTCTAATCGGCGTCTGGGCACGGATCGGCAACGAAGTCCAAGCAGACTGAGTTGATGCACCACCGCTGGTCGGTGGGAGTGGGGTAGCCCTCGTGTTCAAAGACGTGCCCCAGATGGGAGTCACAAGTGGCGCAGCGGACCTCGGTGCGCGGAGGACCAGGAAGACTGCGGTCGTCGACAAGTCGCACTTGAGTGCTGGCCGCCGCCGTGTAGAAGGACGGCCAGCCGCAATGCGAATCAAATTTGTGGTCGCTGCGAAACAGGTCTGCGCCGCAGGCTTTGCAGCGGTAGGTTCCCGACTGCTGGTTTTCCAGATACTTGCCAGTGAATGGCGCCTCGGTCGCACCTTCACGAAGGACCTGGTATTCGAAGGCCGAAAGCTGTTTGCGCCATTCTTCCGGCGTCTTGATGATGGTCATCGTCATCGGAACGCTCCTTGGGTTCGGCATTCCACACTACGTTCGGTTCAGACAGAACCGGGGGCAGCTAGGCAAAGTTATGGGCCCGACCTGCGCAATCGAGTCACCTTTTGCGCACGCGGCGTCCAAACTGGGGCTATGAGCGAGAAACATCAGGCCAGACCGCTGTCCCAGCTACTGCGCGTGCCGTCGGGCCCAGTGTCGATCGGCGATTTCGATCCGTCGGCCACCCCGGGTTACCCGGGCAAGGGCAAGAAAGATGCGCCGGTGCAGACCGAGTCTTTGGGTGTCACGCTGTCGGACTTGCAGGAGAAGCTCTTCGCCGCGGGTCGCAGCGATCCGCAAAATGCGCCCCGTGTCCTGGTTGTTCTTCAGGGGATGGATACCTCCGGAAAAGGGGGAGTAGTGCGGCACGCCATGGGGTTGGTGGACCCACAGGGGGTGGCCTTGAGATCGTTTCAAGCGGCGAACGACGAGGAACGTCGACATCATTACCTGTGGCGAATCAAGAACGCCCTGCCTGGGCCGGGAATGGTGGGGGTGTTTGACCGCTCCCATTATGAGGATGTCTTGGTGGTACGGGTCGATTCGCTGGTTGAGAAGGCGGTGTGGAGTGAACGCTATGACCAGATCAATCGTTTTGAAGCCGACCTGGTCGCGGCAGGCACGACGGTGATCAAGTGCATGCTCAACGTGTCCTTCGACAAACAGAAAGAACGCCTCACCGAGCGCCTTGCTGACCCAACGAAGTATTGGAAGTACAGCCCCAGCGATGTGGATTCTCGGTCAAAGTGGCCCCGCTACATGGAGGCTTACGAGGCGGTACTCAGCCGGTGCAATACCGAAGTGGCTCCGTGGCATGTCATTCCGGCCGACAAGAAGTGGTACCGAAACTGGGCGGTGGCCGAACTCTTGCGCGAGGCGCTGGAATCGATGAACTTGACGTGGCCGCCGGCCGAATACGATCTCGAACGGGAACGAGCGCGGGTTGCGAGATCCTAAGTCGGGGGTCTCAGACAGCGTGCAGGTGCGGTTCGGGAAGTGCCTCGATTTGGGTTGCATCAGGTTCAAAGTCGAGCAGATTCATTGCGGCGAATGCATAGCGGGCCAGCACCAGGTCAATCACTTCGCGGGCAGCGCCGATCGGATCACTGACGGCGACGGCACCAAAACGGTAGGCCAAGTCGGATTGTGTGTGAAACTCGTCATTGGCAGCCAGGAAGAAGGACCCGACAGCGATATGCCGCCGACCTTGCGCTCGAAGCCCCATGATCGCTTGTGCCACTGAGGGTCCGGATTCATCGGCGACGGCGGTCAGGCAGGGCAGATGGTGATGAGTGGACCATTGTCGGGCACGACGGGCGAGCAGCGAACTGCCTCGGACGTCACCAGCGCAGGGCACCGACAAGACGAGGCCGTCCAGCTCTAGGCAACGGGCCTGGCTGAGCGCGGTGCGCAAACGCTGATCCAGAACGGTCAGAAGGCTCAATTCGGGACCCAACGGGCGCGAGACACTGACATGAAGCTGAGGGTGGCGTTCGCGAGCAGACTGCAAAGTTGACGTGAGATCGAGGGAAGTCTGTGTTGCATGGGTGAGCTGCATGGGGACCAATGCAGCTTCCGACCCACCTTGCGCAATAACTTGGTCGAGAGCCTCATCCAATGTGGGCTGGTTGCTTTGGGTAAAGGCGCAAAACGCGCGGATCTCGGGGCGCAGGCGGGTGAGGGATTCGCGAAGCCGATGGGAAACCTGGGTGACTGACGGATCGAGGCTTCCTTCGGCGACCATCACGAGAGCTGGGGCTGTCATGGGCGGCTGCCTTCCTCGCGCAAGCATGCTTGCGGCCTTGCCTTGTAACAACAATCCTGGTGGTTTCGGCTACTCGAAGGCAATCTGAGTGGTCACCCTTTGAGACCGTGGTCCAGATAGTGGGATTTCGTAACGTGTGTGAGCCTGCGAACTGCTTCGGCTGTGCCATCCGCACGAGATTGTTCGAATAGTGGGATGGCAGGGAACGCCTTGGGGGAACGGAATATGCCGTTCAGAGTGGGCGATACTGGGTTCGAACCAGTGACCTCTTCGGTGTGAACGAAGCGCGCTACCACTGCGCCAATCGCCCCTTTGGAGAACAACTTTTGCCTCGCAAAGCTGTGAGGCGCCTGGCCAGTCTGCATATGCAGGCCGAGACAGTTCAGTTGAATGTGGGCACCATCAGAGTTGCGGAAGTTTCTTCGGATGAAGGACCTTGCCAGCCTCTGGTGCTGCCCGGGTGTCCCCAAGGACCCGCTCAGCATAGCGGTGAAATTCGACGGGTCAAAGTGAGGCGGATCGAGGGCTCATGGTGGTGCGGATGGACGTCTCTCAGCGGGGGAGCGCCACAGGTGAACCAAAGGCCGGTAAACGTTGAAGTCCCCGGCCGGGCGAACCGGTCGGGGACTTACTGGTGGGCGACACTGGGATCGAACCAGTGACCTCTTCCGTGTCAGGGAAGCGCGCTACCGCTGCGCCAGCCGCCCGAAGTCGTTGCAGGAAACCTGCGGTGACCCGGTGTTTCTCGATGACGGGTGGGTGCCCACTCGCTTCTCGAGAGGTGGAGACGGGATTTGAACCCGTGTACACGGATTTGCAGTCCGTTGCCTCGCCTCTCGGCCACTCCACCGGCGAGAGCCGGTCTCGAAAGTCGAAGTTTGAGACCTTCTCCGAGCGGACGACGGGATTCGAACCCGCGACCCTCACCTTGGCAAGGTGATGCTCTACCAACTGAGCCACGTCCGCACCGCTTCACAGTTCCCCGTTCAGCGCGAGTGCAACCTTAACCCAGCCAGAGGACCGGTCGCAAAACGGCGTGTCGCGAGGCCTCTGGCGGGCGGCGTCGCGGGCTCCCTTCGTCCCGGGGTGGCACCTGCGTAGCTTTGCCACCAGGGAGGAAATAGACCGCCCCGTTCAGGTTGTTGTGCTGTCAACCTTAAGCAGGAGCGCCCCCGAGGAGGATCGTGGACATTGGCTTGCAGGCCATCACCGTGGTCGACCTGGTGGGTGCGGTGGCCGAGTCGCTACGCGCAGACCGTCCGGCAGGATCGGTGATCTGTACCCACCTGGCCACCGCGACCATGTCGGACGCCGCCGCCTGGGTTGCCGTGCGCGAGGGCGAGGGTGCCGAAGTGATGTGGTCCCATCCGAACGGACCGTTAGTCGACGCGCTGACCGCGGCCGCACTGTCGGGTCTGGACAACGCCGGTGCGGGGAGCCTCACCCGACTGCGCGTTCCCCGCATCGGTGAAGTGGCGCTGCTGGCGCCCTCGGAGTTGCCTGGAACCGGGCCGTCGGGGGCGCTGCGACTGCTGGCCCTGGCCAAGCGGAAGGGTTTCTCGGCCGACGATGTGGAGCTTCTCAACGCCTGCCTTCCGGCGATGACGATGATGCTGGCATCGGTGGTCGCCACCAGTGAGCGGCAGCGCCGTGCCCACGCGCGGGTCGAGGCGGCCAAGGATCTGGGGTTGAGCGAGCGGGAGTTGGAGGTGCTGCAGTTGCTGTCTCAAGGCCTGCTGGCGACCTCGATCGCCTCCCGGTTGGCGCTGTCGCCGCGCACCGTGCACAAGCATCTGGGAAACATCTACTTCAAGCTTGGCGTCCACGACCGTCTGGTGGCGGTGAAGGTCGCGCTCGCCCATGGTCTGGTGAGCGAAGAGGCCTAGTCCGGCGTCGTCGGCGGGCGCGTGCGGCCCAGCGGTGGGGAATCTGCGGCAGACTAGGACACCGCAGAGGAAGGAACACCACCCGTGTCCATGTCGATTACCGTCGTTGAGCAATCCACCACCCGTACCGAGAGCGTGCCCACCGGCACCACTGCCCGGGAGTTGCTGGCGACCGACAAGACCGTGGTGGCGGCTCGCATCAACGGCGCACTGGTCGATCTGACCTCCCCGGTCGCCGACGGCGACACCGTGGAGCCGGTGCTGATCGACTCCGCCGACGGCCTCAGCATCATCCGACACTCCTGCGCGCACGTCGCCGCCCAGGCGGTGCAGTCGCTGTTCGTCGAAGCGAAGCTGGGAATCGGTCCGCCGATCACCGACGGCTTCTACTACGACTTCGACGTGCCCACCCCCTTCACGCCTGAGGACTACAAGTCGATCGAGAAGGCGATGACCCGGATCATCAAGTCCGGCCAGAAGTTCGTCCGCCGCGCCGTCAGCGACGAAGAGGCCCGCGCCGAACTGGCCAGCGAGCCCTACAAGCTCGAACTCATCGGCCTGAAGGGCCACTCCGACGCCGCCGAGGGTGCCTCGGTGGAGGTCGGCTCGGGCGAACTGACCATCTACGACAACGTGGGCCGGGACGGCGCGGTTGCCTGGAAGGACCTGTGCCGCGGCCCACACGTTCCCGACACCAGCTACCTGAAGGCCTACGCCATCACCCGGTCCTCGGCCGCCTACTGGCGCGGTGACCAGGCCAACGCCCAGTTGCAGCGGCTCTACGGCACCGCCTGGCCGACCAAGGAAGATCTGGTCGCCTACCAGCAGCGGATGGCCGAAGCGGCTCGCCGCGACCACCGCAAGCTGGGTACCGAGCTCGACCTGTTCAGCTTCCCCGACGAGATCGGCTCCGGGCTGCCGGTGTTCCACCCCAAGGGTGCGATGATCCGGATGCAGATGGAGGACTACTCGCGGCGTCGTCACGTCGAGGCCGGCTACTCCTTCGTGAACACTCCCCACATCACCAAGAAGAACCTCTTCGAGACCTCCAAGCACCTCGACTGGTACGCCGACGGCATGTACCCGCCGATGCGGGTCGACGAGGAGCGGGACGAGCAGGGCCGGGTCACCCGACAGGGCGTCGACTACTACCTGAAGCCGATGAACTGCCCGATGCACAACCTGGTCTATTCCTCGCGGGGCCGCTCCTATCGCGACCTTCCGCTGCGACTGTTCGAGTTCGGTCACGTGTACCGCTACGAGAAGTCCGGCGTCGTGCACGGGCTCACCCGTGCCCGGGGGTTCACCCAGGACGACGCGCACATCTATTGCTCCCGTGAGCAGATGCGCGATGAGCTCGCCAGCCTGCTGACCTTCGTCCTCGACCTGTTGCGTGACTACGGGCTGGACGACTTCTACCTGGAGCTGTCCACTCGGAACCCCGAGAAGTCGGTCGGTGACGATCAGACCTGGGAGGAAGCCACCGAGGTGTTGGCGCAGGTGGCCGGCGAGTCCGGGCTGGAACTCGTCCCCGACCCCGGTGGTGCTGCCTTCTACGGCCCGAAGATCTCGGTGCAGGCCAAGGACGCGATCGGGCGGACCTGGCAGCTGTCGACCATTCAGCTCGATTTCTTCGAGCCGGAGCTGTTCGAGTTGGAATACACCGCTCCGGACGGGACCCGCCAGCGTCCGGTGATGATCCACCGTGCCCTGTTCGGGTCGATCGAGCGTTTCTTCGGGGTGCTGTTGGAGCACTACGCCGGTGCCTTCCCGGCCTGGTTGGCTCCGGTGCAGGTCATCTGCATTCCGGTGGCCGAGGAGTTCGAGGGCTACCTCAACGACATCGCCGACCAGCTCCGTGTGCAGGGCATCCGCGTCGAGGTGGACCGCAGCGACGACCGCTTCGGCAAGAAGATCCGCAACGCGCAGACCCAGAAGGTGCCGTTCATGCTGATCGCCGGTGAGACCGATGCGGCGGCCGGCGCGGTGAGCTTCCGCTACCGCGACGGCACCCAGAACAACGGCGTCAGCGTCGCTGATGCGATCGCCGAGATCGTCGAAGCCGCCAGGCCGCCGCGCCGATGACCGCCTCCGACGCCGACGACACCCTGCTGCCCGGGGTGCCGGACGCGTTCGCGCGCTTGTGGACGCCGCACCGGATGGTCTACATCGGTGGCGAGAACAAGCCGACCGACCCCGGTGCGGCGAGCTGCCCGTTCTGCCGGGCGCCGGGGGCGTCCGATACCGACAACCTGGTGGTGCATCGGGGAGTCAGCGCCTACGTGGTGCTGAACCTGTACCCGTACTCGCCGGGCCATCTGCTGATCTGTCCCTATCGGCACATCTCGGATTGGACCGACGCGACGCCGCAGGAACGGGCGGAGATCGGTGAGCTCACCGCTACGGCGATGACTGTGCTGCGCCAGGTCTCGGCGCCGGCCGGCTTCAACCTGGGCATGAACGCCGGTGAGGTGGCCGGGGCCGGCATCGCCGCGCACCTGCATCAGCATGTCGTTCCCCGGTGGCTGGGGGATGCCAACTTCCTGCCGATCATCGGGCAGGCCCGGGCGGTGCCGCAGCTGTTGGGGCAGACCCGCCAGCTCCTCATCGACGCCTGGCCGCCATCCGGCGACCCGTCGCTAGGCTGACGCCTATGGCCGGCGAACCCTACGACACCACCCGGGTGTTCACCGTTCCCAACATCCTCAGCTTCATCCGGTTGGCCGGCGTGCCGATCATGCTGTGGCTGCTGGTGGTGCGGGAAGCGGACTTCTGGGTGGTGGTCGTCCTGGTCATCGGCGGCGCCACCGACTGGTTGGACGGCTACCTGGCGCGCAGCTGGCATCAGCGGTCGCGCCTGGGGCAGGTGCTGGATCCGATGGCTGATCGGCTCTACATCCTGGCCACTCTGATCGGGCTGGCGGTGCGGGGGATCGTCCCGTGGTGGCTGGTGGTGCTGCTGGCCGCGCGTGATGTGGTGATGGCCACCACCATCTGGCCGGCGTTGCGGCGCCGTGGCTTCGCCAGCCTGCCGGTGCACTTTCTGGGCAAGGCGGCGACCTTCGCCCTGCTGTACGCGTTCCCGCTGGTGTTGCTGGGTAATGGTGAGGGCCCCTGGCCGATGGTGGCTCGGGTGGTCGGCTGGGCCTGTGTGATCTGGGGGGCGGCGCTGTACTGGTGGTCGGGGTTGCTCTATCTGGGGCAGGGTGCCGAGGTCGTCCGCCGATTCCCATTGGACAAGCGCAAGCCGTCGGTGGAAGCCGACGCGGAGGCCGACAACCGCTAAGGTGTGCCCAACGCCGGGCGCCTCCGGCGGGCAGGCCGCTGAACGAGGAGATTCGTGTTGTTCCCTGATGATCTGCTCTACACACCGAAGCACGAATGGGTGCGCCGCGGCGACGCCGGCACCGTTCGGGTCGGGATCACCAGCTTCGCTGCCTCCGAGCTGGGGGATGTGGTGTTCGTCTCGTTGCCGCAGGTCGGTGAGGAGGTGGCCGCCGACGACTCGTGCGCCGAGGTCGAATCGACCAAGAGCGTATCTGGCGTCTACACCCCCGCGGCCGGCGTGATCACCGCCGTCAATGAGGTGCTCAACGACTCTCCCGAGACCATCAACTCCGATCCTTACGGTGAGGGTTGGCTGTTCGAAATCGAGCTGAGCGACGCCAGCCAGCTTGACGGACTTCTCAGCGCGCTCGCATACAGCGAACTCGTCTCGGGATAGGGTGAAGGTCAACCTGTAGTAGAGCCCAGCGGCCGGTCGACGGCCGGGCGCGAAAGGTGACCTGAATGAGTAGTTGCCCCGCTTGCGGCCACGAGTTGATCGAGGCTGCCAACTTCTGCCCCCATTGCGGCACCAGCTTGGCCAAGATGTCGGGAGACACCACTCGGGTGATCCCTGCAGTGATCGAGGAGTTTCAGCTCGAGGACCTCGGCGATGAGGACGTCGCTGCGGTCGATGCGCTGCCGAAGGGCTCGGCGCTGTTGATCATCCTGAAGGGCGGGCATTCCGATGGCCGCTTCCTCCTCGACGCCGACCTGGCCACCGCCGGCCGGCATCCGCGCACCGACATCTTCCTCGACGACGTGACGGTGTCCCGGCACCATGCCCGGTTCACTCGTGAGGGCGATCAGTTCCTGGTGCAGGACGAGAACAGCCTCAACGGCACCTATGTCAACGGTGAACTGGTCGACGCGCCGGTCGCGCTGCGTCGTGGCGACGAAGTGCAGATCGGCAAGTTCCGCATGGTCTTCTTCGTCAACCAGGACTGAAACGGTCACGGCTATGGCATTGGGGTTACGCAGCATCGGCCAGGTGCTGGCCGTGCTGAAACCCGAGTTCGATGACATCTCCATCTCCAAGATCCGCTTCTTGGAGGCCGAGGGGCTGATCTCGCCGGAGCGGGCACCATCGGGCTATCGGCGCTACGCCGAATCCGACATCGAGCGTCTGCGCTACATCCTCGACGTGCAGAAGAATCACTACCTGCCGCTGAAGGTGATCCGCGAGCACCTCGACATGATGGACCGCGGGCAGCGTCCGCCGGCGCTGGGCGGAACTGCCAGTGAGACTCCCGAAGAGGAGTCGATCGCCAGCGCCGCCGAAAGCCTGACCCCGCAGCCGCGGCCGCCGCGGCGAGCGATTCGGGTGACCCGTCGAGAGTTGCTCGAAGTCAGTGGACTGAGCGAAGCCGCGCTGGCCGAGTTGGAGAAGCACCAGTTGGTGGTGCCGCGGCGCGGCACGATCTACTACGGCCGCGACGCGCTCACCGTGGCCGTGGTGGCGCGCAAGCTCTCGGCCTACGGCATGGACGCTCGACACCTGCGGGTGGTGAAACAAGCCGCCGAGCGAGAGGTGGGCCTGATCGAACAGGCCATCGCCCCGCATCTGCGCCGCAACCCGGCCGCTCGAGCGTTGCCGGCCGAGGTGATGCAGCTGGTGCTGCATGCCCATGCCGCGATCATGCGATCCCAACTCAGCCAGTAGGTCGGTCGTGATCGAGCTCACCGTCTCCGAAATTCGGGTCACCGGCAGCGAAACCCCGCCGGTGGTCGTCATGGCCGAGGTCAACGGCGACCGGTTGCTGCCGATCTGGATGACCCACGGCGGCGCGGCCGCCATTCTGGGGGCCACCGAGGATCCCGACCAGCGCCGTCCCTCGATCCATGATCTGGCCGGCGTGATCGTCACCGAGCTGGCCGAGGCCGGTCTGACCGCGGTGCACATCGTCGGCTGCGAGGAGGGGCAGTTCTTCGCTGAACTGGTCTTCAGTGATCGCCAGTTGCCCGCCCGTCCCAGCGATGCGATTGCTCTGGCTCTGCGGGTCGGGTGCCCGATTCTCTGCGTCCCATCGGTCATGGATACCTACGCCGTGGCTGCCGAATCTGACGTGACAAGCGCTGATGAGCCGGCCGAGGATGAGGTTGAGCGGTTCTTGGAGTTCCTCGACACCGTGACTCCTGACGACTTCGAAGACCCCGGCTGAAACCCTGAGGCACTGGTTCAGACTCCATCGCACCCCGGCGTTGCGGGCGGCGTGTCGTTGACCGGCCCGAACTCGGCGGATTACCGTCTTAATCGCAACGACGTGATTTCAGGCGAAAGAAGAGGTCGAGCGATGAACGCACCCGAGCAGGTTCCCGGAAGCACCCGGGCTGCGCAGGACCTGTTGTTCGACGGTGACTTCTCGCCGCTGCCCGATGACCAGGGCTTCCGTGGCCCGGTGGCCTGCCGCGCCGCCGACATCACCTACCGCCAGCTCGACTACTGGGCCCGCACCGGACTGGTCGTTCCGGAGGTTCGTACTGCCGGCGGTTCGGGGACGCAGCGGCTCTACAGCTTCCGCGACCTGCTGCTGCTGAAGGTGATCAAGCGCCTGATCGATGCCGGCATTTCGTTGCAGCAGATCCGTACCGCGGTGGAGCACCTGCGGGCACGTGGGGTGGAGGACCTCACCCAAGTCACGCTGATGAGCGACGGAATCTCGGTCTACGAATGCACCTCCGACGACCAGGTCGTCGATCTGTTGCGCGGCGGCCAGGGGATGTTCGGGATCGCTCTGGGGGGAGTGTGGCGCGACATCGAAGGCACGCTGCAGGAACTGCCGTCCGAGCGCGCTGAGGACCACGCCGGCCACCACAGCGACGACGAGTTGTCGCGCCGTCGTCGGGCCCGCGCCGCCGGCTGATCTGGGGCTCGCATCTCGCCCGTCAGCGGGCCGGGTGGGGATAAGTTGGTCCCTGCCATGACTGATTTCACCCAACGCCACCTCGGCGTCGATGCCGCCGCCCAGCAGGAGATGCTGGCACTGCTCGGCTACGACGACCTTGAGCAGCTCCTCACCGACACCGTGCCGGCTGCAATCCGGCTCGCCGAACCGCTCGACCTGCCTGCTGCGCGCAGCGAGGCTCAGGTGCAGCGGCGCTTGACCGAACTGGCTGCGTCCAACCGGGTGGGCACGGCGATGATCGGTCTGGGCTACCACCAGACGCAGATCCCGCCGGCCATTCGCCGGCTGGTGCTGGAGAATCCTGCCTGGTACACCGCTTACACCCCTTATCAGCCGGAGATCAGTCAGGGCCGGTTGGAGGTGCTGGCGACCTTCCAGACGATGATCGCCGACCTGACCGGATTGCCGGTGGCGGGGGCGAGTCTGCTCGATGAAGCCACCGCAGTGGCCGAGGCGGTCACCATGGCGCACCGGGCCACCAAGCTGGGCGACACGGTGCTGGTGGAGTCGGGGCTGCTGCCGCAGAGCCTGGCGGTGCTGACGACGCGCACCTCAGCCCAGGGCATCTCAGTGGCCGTTGCCGACGGCCCGCTGGTCGAGGCGGTTGCCGAG
>CAYWIN010000008.1:0-17965 GCA_964458365.1 uncultured Propionibacteriaceae bacterium | reverse complement strand
CGGCAACTCCGGCATGGTTGGCTGTCTTCGGCAAGACAGTCGGCGCAACCTGGCGCCGGATGGTAGCCATTGTTGGCATTTCTTTGGGTGCCGGTCTGATTTCTGCCGCCGTTGTCGTTCTCGTTGCGATTGCTTTTCCGACGATCATCCCTGCAATGTCGAGCGGCTGGGCTGCTGTATCGCGCAGCCTCAGCCCGGGCTTGGTAATGCAGCTGATGCTGGCCGCCTTTTCGATGGCACATTTGGCTACGTTGGATATCCACTGCAACCAAGACTCACTCTTCGGTTCAGGCCTTGGTGACACGGTAAGTGTCTTTCTGGTCCCGTGGCTGGTGACCACTCTCATCGTCGGCGCGGCATGGGTGAGTGCCCGGAAGCTTGGCCCACAAGACTTGACCCGCGGGTATCGGCTGGGGTGGGCCGGACTGGTCGGTCTGGCCTACACAGTTGCGGCCACGATCTTGTCGGCGTTGGTGCCGGTGTTCTATATCGTCGACCGTGCCGCCGTTAACGCTACGGCCGTCGGGTTTTGGCCGTTCATCTGCGGCTGGATCCTGGTGGCTGGCGGAACGTTCGCAGGCCTGTCCCGGACCGGGTTGACGTTCCTTCGTCGACCTTGGGTTGCCGCTACTGTCTCGGGGCTGGGCTTCGTTGCGGTCGGCTCGGTGATTTCTGTTGTGGTGGTCGGCGTGATTCTGGCTTTCTCATCTCCGCAGTACCTCGGCCTCCTGCTTTGGGTCGGCCCGATTGCGGGCTGGTGGATGGTGGCCATGGGCATGGGGGCCTCGGCAGGGACCAGTGGTGTTCGCACCAGCGGGTACCTTCCCAACAGCTATAGCTACGCGATCTGGTCGGGCCAGCTTCCTGCCTGGCTCTGGCTGGTGCTGCTGGTCACCTTGGCTCTCGTGATCCTGGCCGGTGTCTTCAGCGCAGGGCTTTCCCGTCCTGACGTTCGCACCTGGTATCGCTTGCCCGTGGCCTGGGTCGGCGTGGGACTGCTTTTTGAAGTGCTCGTCAGCTTCGTGTTCGTCCAAAGAGGATCAGAGTCGGTCAGCACCATGTGGGCTGGTGTTGCGCCTTACACCTTCTTGTTGATGGGAGTGTGGGCAGCGCTGGCAGCGGTCGGCGCACATTTCGTGGCTCCATACCTGCTGCAATTCCTGCCTCGGGCCCTCCGGGCCGGGCTTGCTCCGGCTGGACCGCCCCCGGCGATGGCGGCGATGCCGCCGATGCACGGCGTCCCGACAATGCCGATGACCTCGGCAGTCCCGCCGCCTTCGGTGGTCGTACCGATGCCGCCCGAAACGACTTCTGCGGAAGATGCGCCCGCTGCGGGTGTCTTCGTCGAAGAAACCAAGGTGTATGAGGACGGCGACCTCGAGACCGAGACCGTGATGATCAACACCTCACCGTCGCAATGGACTCCCGCGCCGGTCCCGACTGTGGCCGCAGGATCGGTGCCTCTGGTGCCCATGGTCCCGGTCCCGTCCGCCGGAGACCTGGTGATGACGTCGGTGGCCGTGCCCGAGCCACCGAAAATGTCCACCCGGGCCAAGGTTGCGGTGTTTTCGGGTCTCGGCGCGTTGGCGCTGCTGATCGTGGTGATTGCGGGTGCCGCGTGGGCGAAGTCCAGTTACTTCTCCCCGCAAGACAAAGTGATGCAATTCATGTCGGCGCTTCAGGCCGGACGCGCTGGCCAGGCCGCGCAGTTGGCGAACCTGAATACCAACCAGCCGCTGTTGACCGACGCGGTCTATTCCGCCGCCACTGATCGTCCAAACCAAGCGGCTGTCTCTTCAGCCACAGTGACGGGCGACACCGCAGTAGTGACCGTCAGCTACACCCGCGCTGGTCGCGCCGAATCGGCGACCTTCTCATTGAATCGGACCGGAACAGACTGGCTGATCATGGATCGTTGGGAAATCGTTGACGGTGCCCCGATGTCGACCATGGGTGTGCATTGGCCCGCAGCGATGGGTGCCCGCACACTCGTGGTCAACAACGTGGAGATTCCCAATCTGAACGGTTCAGAGCAGTCCTTCACCGTGTTCCCGGGTAGCTACAACGTGGCGTTGAAGGCCGATGCCAACTTCGAAGGCGACCAAGACCGCTGGAGCTCAAGCGACGATGAAACCGTCTTCTTCCAGGCGAAGCCAACCCCCGCATTACAACAAGCGATGATCGCTGCGGTGCGTGCCAAAGTGAATGAATGCGCCCGGAGCACGATGGCATACCCGTCGGACTGTCCGTTTGCGGTGGCGTGGAATGCCACCTCTGCCACCTCCTATTCGGGCGTCTCGTACCGGATCATTGTCCAACCCACCATGACGGTCTCGGGGGCGACGGAGGAAGGTGACGGCTGGGAGGTCGGCACCAGCGGGGGTTCTCAGGGCACCGTGTCGATGAACTACACCTGGGCCAGTTTGTTCTCCAACCAGGCCTACACCGACCAGCGCCGCACCTTCACGGTGAATGCGGTTGTTGTGATTGAGAATGGTGCACCAGTGGTGCGCAGCCTGAGTGGAACGACGGGTTACTAGCGAAACCTGGTGTTCCTCGAGACCGATGGGTAAGGGCCCCGGCGCGTTGCGCCGGGGCCCTTACCCATGTAGATAGCCGAAACGGTCTGACTTAGATCAGGCCGAGCTCGGTGACAGCCGCCCGTTCGTCGACGAGTTCGGCAACCGAAGCGTCGATCTTCGCCCGGGAGAAAGCGTCGATCTCCAGGCCCTGAACGATGTGGTAGGTGCCGCCGGAGAAGGTAACCGGGAAGGACGAGATCACGCCTTCAGGCACCCCGTAGGAACCATCGGAGGGAACAGCCGCCGAGGTCCAGGTGCCAGCCGGAGTTCCGAGCACCCAATCGTGCATGTGCTCCACGGTGGCGTTGGCAGCCGAGGCTGCCGACGAAGAACCGCGCGCCTCGATGATGGCCGCGCCGCGCTTGGCGACCGTCGGAATGAAGGTGTTTTCAATCCAGGCCTGATCGTTAATGCGCTCGGCGGCGTTCGTGCCGTCAATCTGCGTGTGGAACACGTCGGGGTACTGGGTGGCTGAGTGGTTGCCCCAAATGGTCATGTGGGACACCGAAGTCACCGCCACGCCAGCCTTCTGCGCAACTTGGGTGGTGGCCCGGTTGTGGTCCAGACGGGTCAAAGCGTTGAAACGCTCATTGGGAATATCAGAAGCGTTCGTCATCGCGATCAAGGCGTTGGTGTTGGCCGGATTTCCGGTAACCAGCACCTTGATGTCATCGGCGGCCACGGCGTTCAGGGCCTTGCCTTGGGCGGTGAAGATGGCACCGTTTGCGCTCAGCAAATCGCCGCGCTCCATGCCGGCGGTGCGCGGACGTGCGCCTACCAGCATGGCCAGGTTCACACCGTCGAAGACCTTGTTCGCGTCATCGCCGATTTCGACCTTGCTCAACAGGGGGAATGCGCAGTCGTCCAGCTCCATGACCACGCCTTCGAGCGCCTTCAGCGCCGGGGTGATTTCAAGCAGTCGCAATTCGACGGGCTGATCGGGTCCCAGCAGCGCACCGCTGGCGATCCGGAAAAGTAGGCTGTAGCAGATCTGACCGGCCGCGCCGGTGACTGCCACTTTCACAGGAGTCTTGCTCACGTCTGTATCTCCTCAACAAGTCCTTGGTTGGATCCGATCACGACGCTAGCAGTTCCGCCGCGCGGGACGTTACGGGTTAAGACAATGCTCATCGTGGCCTGGGCAGCGGTATGGGAACCGCCTGGCAGTGTTGATAAGCCCGTTCGACAAGCGCCCCCGGTGGGGACGATCGCGCCGAGTGGGATGCGCTGCGGATTCGGATGCCGCGCTGATCAGCGAAAGTGCTCATGCGGCACGTCTGAGGCGTTGCGCGGGCTGCAGCGCTTTGCCCCGCGGGGGAGAAGCTCGCCGTGAGGTTCGTTTGTGGTCGGTCGCCACCTATGCTCGGATCATGCGCTTGATCCTGGTACGGCACGGACAAACTTCTTCCAATGTGGGGCTTCTGCTCGACACGGGTGAACCGGGTGCTGACCTCAATCTGAATGGCCGCGCTCAGGCCGACGCGCTGGTGGGGCGCCTAGCTGGACAGCGGATCGACGCCATTTATGCCTCAACATTGGTGCGCACCCAACAAACAGCCGCCCCGTTGGCTGTCGCTCGTGGGCTGGAAATGGTGATTGATCCGGGTTTGCGCGAAATCAGCGCCGGCGATGCGGAGATGACGTCCGATGCGTCGGCCTACATCGACACCCTGATGCGCTGGCATTCGGGTGACCTGGTGGCTCGAATCCCTGGTGGCGAGGACGCCGCAGAGTTTTTTGCCCGCTATGACGCTGCGATCAACGGGATTGGTGCCGCCGGCCATGAAGCAGCGGTCGTGGTCAGCCACGGTGCGGCACTGCGGGTCTGGGCATCGGCGCGCATCCCAGGTTTCGTCGACATCATCGGCAATGGGCATTTTGCGAACACCGGCATGATCACCATCGACGGATCCCCCCAGTCTGGATGGACCTACATCGACTCCGTGGGCTTCATGAACTACGGCGACATGGACTACGGAGATGGGCGCAACCAGGTCAATCTCTGACCGAGAAAGGCGTAGCGTTCTAGCTGAAGATCACCGTGCGGTGCTCGTCGAGCAAAACGCGGTGCTCAGCGAATAGCTGGACGGCCTCAGAAAGCGTGCGGCTTTCCTGCTCTTGCCCCATCGCGATCAGCTCGGGAACGTCCATCGTGTGATTCACCCGGCGGACGTTCTGCTCGATGATCGGGCCTTCGTCGAGCTCCGGGGTCACGAAATGCGCGGTGGCACCGATCAGCTTGACCCCGCGTGAATGTGCCTGGCGGTACGGGTTTGCACCCTTGAAGCCCGGGAGGAAGGAGTGGTGAATGTTGATCGCCTTCCCCGCCAGGGCCACGCACAGCTCCGGGGACAAGATCTGCATGTAGCGGGCCAGCACCACCAGTTCGATGTCGTACTCGGCGACGACGTCCAAAATCCGACGCTCCACGTCGCGCTTGGTCTCTGGAGTGACCGCGTGCATTTCGAACGGCACACCATAGAAAGATGCCAGGTCCGACAGATCGGGATGGTTGGCAATAATCATCGGCACGGTGATCGGCAAGAGGCCCGAATGCTGACGGAATAACAAGTCGTTGAGGCAGTGACCCGCCTTTGACGCGAGCACCAAGGTGCGACGCCGACGTCCGACATAGTCCAGCACCCATTCGGCATCCAGCTCGGTGGCGATAGCCGCAAAGTGATGCTCGAACTGTGACCGGTCAAAGCCCGACTGGACCTGGACCCGCATGAAGAACCGCCCGGATTCGGAGCTGAACTGCTGAAGCTCGGTGATGTTGCCTTTAGCGGTGGCAATCGCTCCGGTCACTTGATGGACGATGCCCGGGCGATCCGGACAGGACAAAGTGAGAAGCCAATGGGTCGAATCGATCACGCTTAGTAGGTTAGCGCCGCCGGGGCGTCGCAGCCTCCCGTTGAGGTGATAGCGACCGCGTTGGGTACCATAGCCGCGATGATTGCACGCCTGTTGGAACGTCTGCCGCGGATGCCGCTGCCGGACCTTTTTGGTGTCGTTTGGGGCTACCGCAGACCAACTCAGACACCAGAGAGGTTGGATCTGATCGGCACCCTGGCTTTCGGAGCGGAAGTCGTGTGTCTACTCGCTTTGCCAGTGATTGCGGTGGTTGCGGGGGCAAATCCGGCGGCGCTCTGGGCCTGCGTAATGCTGTGGCTGTTGGCCGGCTTGGCCGACTGGCTGGCCGCCAGTCAGGATTCCAAGCTGATCCGGATGGCGGGATATGTGGGTTTCCAAGCCAATCTGCGGGCCGCAATCAGGTCGGTGTTTGTGCTGGCTGCCTTCGCTATCGCCGGTGCCGGGCAGGCCGCCCTCGGCTATCTGCTGGTGGTTGGTCTCGCGCAGGTGATCTGGGCCGTGTTGGCCACCTTTGCGCACTGGCTGGCAGGCTTGCAGGCGCCGCTGCGCTACGACCCGATTGCGGCCAAACAGGATGCCGCCTTCGCGAAGTACCGACGTGCTTACGCCCCTGCGGTCGGGGTCCCGGCGGCTCTGGTGGCGGCCGAGGCAGTGGCTCTGGTCGGCGTCCTGCTGCCGACTTGGGCGGCTTGGTTCGCGTTGGCTGCGGCAGTGACGATCCTGTGTTACCTGGTTTTGGGGGTGGACCGGTTCCGCAAAAGCCGGGCCAGTGTGGATGTCGACACCGAGAAGGTGGCCGCAGACCTGGCCCTCGACCAGCCCAGTTACTTGTACTACGTCGACGCCTCGTTGGGGCAGAGCAAATACATCGCCAATCAGTGGCTGCCGGTGTTCGACCAGGCGCCGCAGTCGGGTGTGGTGATGGTGCGGGTGGCCAGTGAGCTTCCCATCATTTCGCCGACGCATTTGTCGATCGTGCTGGCATCGACTCCGCGATCGGTCGAGCGGTTGACTCTGCCGACCATCAGGGCGGCTTTCTACGGCGGATTCGCTCTGAAGAACACCCAGCTGATGCGCAACCCGTCGATCAAGCATGTGATGCTCAACCATGGCGATTCGGACAAGGCCAGCAGCTTCAACGCTACGGCTGCGGCCTACGACGAACTGTGGGTGGCCGGCCAGGCCGCAGTGGACCGGTATGAAGGGGCTGGCATCCACGTGCCAGCCGACCACTACGCCCTGATCGGACGTCCGCAGGTCGAGTCGTTGAAGGTTGGGCCATTGTCCAAAGACCCCAAGGTGGTGCTCTACGCGCCGACGTGGGAGGGCTACTTCGACCAGACCGACTACACCTCTTTGGACCGTTGTGGTGCCGAGCTGGTGGCTTGGCTGCTTCGGGAGCATCCCGAGATCCACATCTGGTTCAAACCGCACCCTTCGTCGGGGAGATTCCGCTCCAGCATGCTCGCCGCTAAGGCTCGGATCGGTGAACTGCTGCGAGCTGCTGGCCCTGCACACGTCTTGGTTGACGATCTTGGCTACTCGCTGGCCGAGGCGATGAACCACGCAGATGTGCTGGTTACCGACGTCTCTTCGGTGGCGTCAGATTTTTTGGCTACTCGGCGTCCGCTGCTGGTGACTAACCCGGCTGACCTCACTGAAGCCGAGTTCGAAGCCGCCTACCCAGGGCTGGCCTGGGGCTACCAACTGCGGGGGGATCTGGCCAACGTTGCGCAAGCTTTCAACGCAGCATTCGGTGTGGACCCGTTGGCGCCCCAACGCGAAGCCGCCGCTGGCTACATTTTGGGAGATCATCCCGATGGGCCGCAGCAAACTTTCAACCGTGCGATGGCTCGCATCACCAGCTAGGCCGTCTTGCGCACCACCGGGGTCAGGTAGTCGCCATACATCTGGGTGAGGTACGCGTCCCACTCCCCGGGGCCGGAGAGTTCCAGGTTTTCGAACTGCAGCCGGGCGTGGGGCTCAAGCCAGCGGGTGGGAATCAGCTCGCGTGCGCCGTAAGAGCCGCACAAGTTGTGGGCGTAGGGAGCCTTATCCCACGGCACCACATTCGACAGCCATCGATGAATGGCAACAAAGAACGAGGCGGGAAAGAGCCCCAGTGCGATCTTGATCAGGCGCGCAGGGAGTCGAAGGCGCGGACGGTCGGCGTAGTTGACGGCGATGTTCACCTTCTTGAAGAAAAAGGCCCGATGGTTGAGGTGGGCGATGACGCCGAGGAGGCGTCCCAGCCATCGATGGGCGGGAGCTCCAGCCATCGGGAAGATGTCAAAGCGGGTCTCCAGGAGCGACACCCCCGGCACGCCGATCCGAGCCAGCAGCTGGTCGTAGGTGGGGTCGGTCTCCTGCCAATGCAGCTGCCACCGGGTCGGGTCCAGTTCCTGGGCCAGGGCGGCCATCAAGGTGGGGTAGTCGGCGACCGAGACCATCACATCCACGTCGAGATCCCACGGGATGAACCCGTGATGGCGGACGGCCCCGAGCAGGGTTCCGTAGGCCAGGTAGTAGCGAACTCCACACCCGGTGGCGATCCGATCCAGTTCAGCCAGGATCGCCAGCTCTCGCTCGTGCTCGGTACTGAAGTCGGGATGGTCGTCCACATCACGGGTCATTGAGACATCTCCTGGGAGGCGTTGGGTCGCAGCCGCATCCGAAAACGGTAAATACCGCGCCGCAATCCGGTGGGAACGAGGCGATACCCGCCGCGCACCACGACGTTACGCAACCATTGCCTGGTCGTGGTGAAACCGAGCTGGCGGAATCGCTTCTGCAAGGCCAGCTCAGAGCGGAACAGCTTGGCGCCGCCTCGCCGCTGATATGCGCCGGCGCCGACTCGGTAGCACACCAAGACCTGCTCGCAGTTGGCGATCCGGGCCCCGGCCAAGATCAGCGTGGCCCACAGCAGATAGTCCTCCAGCAGTGGCTGTTCGGGGTACCCGCCGACCGCAGCGATGGTTGAGCGTCGGAAGATCACCGTCGGATGATGGAAGGGCGATTCCCACCGGGCCTTCTTGGCAAGCGCGTCGGGGTCGGTTTCGACGGGGCGAACCTGTCCGGGTTGATTCGGGTCGTCCTCGAACTCGGCGATCGCGCTGCCCACGATGTCGGCTCCGGCAATCAGCAGCGGTATCTGGGTGGCGAACCGGTCGGGAAGACAGATGTCGTCGGCGTCGGCGCGGGCCACGAATTCGGTGGTGATCTGCGCCAGTCCGGCGTTGAGCGCGTAGGTGAGGCCGTGGTTTTCGGCCAGGCGCAACACTGTGGTGCCCGGTGTGGATGCGTAACCGTCGAGCAGGGCATCGAGTTCTTCGGAAACCGGGCCATCGCGGACGATGAGTACCTGATCGGGAGGCAAACTTTGCGCGGTGGTCACTGACTGATAGGCGGCGGCGACCTGGTCCGCGCGGTCCCCGCGGTACACCGGCAGCAGCACGGTGAACGCCGATGGTGAAACGTCGGTGTTCACGAGCCCTCCTGTGCCGCAGATTCCTGACCGTCGGTCAGCCTAGCCCAGCAAGCTCACGCTATTGGTTCGGCCTGGATAGGTAACCCCGTAGAATCGCGGCGTGGATCTCCCCCAACGGGTCGCCCGATGAATCAGAACCTTTCCGACGCCATTTTGATCGCCATCTTCATTGTGGTGGGCGGCGTTTTTGCTGCTGCCGAGATGGCATTGGTGTCTTTGCGGGACTCACAAATCAAGCAGCTTTCGGGTCGTGGTCGGCGTGGCCAAATGGTGGCTGACCTGACCAAATCTCCGAACCGTTTCCTGTCTGCGGTCCAAATCGGCGTCACTTTGGCAGGGTTCTTGTCTGCCGCTCTGGGCGGAGTCACGTTGTCGAAGCCGCTGACCGCAGCACTGATCGGGTGGGGGCTGAACCCTGACTGGGCCGGCGGATTGAGCCTGTTCATCGTTACGGCAGTGATCTCTTACTTCTCGATCGTGCTGGGGGAGCTCAGCGCGAAGAGGCTAGCCATGCAACGCTCGGAGTCTTTCGCGATGGCGTTGGCTCCTCTGGTGAGCGCGATCGCGTGGATTTCCACTCCGCTGATCTGGTTCTTGGGCAAGTCGACCGATGTGGTGGTCCGGCTTCTCGGCGGCGACCCGTCCGCCTCCCGAGAAAAGGTCAGCGATGAAGAACTGCGGGCCATGGTGGGGTCTTCGATCACTTTGGGCGCCGAAGAACGCCGCATCGTCGATGAGGTGTTCACTGCCGGTGATGTGAGTCTGCGAGAGGCGATGCTGCCTCGCACCGAGGTCGACTTTCTGGACGGCGACCTGCCCGCCCACGAAGCCTTTCGTCAGGTCAAGGACGGTTCCCACAGCCGTTATCCAGTGATCGGCAAGGATGCCGACGATGTCTTGGGTTTCGTCCACATCCGCGACTTGGCCGATCTCGACTCGGACGCCCGCAACTCTCCGGTGCGTGAACTGGTCCGTCCGGCACTGTCGTTGCCGCAATCGATGCGGATTCTGCGCGCGTTGTCGCAGATGCGTCAGGAGCGTCAGCATCTGGCGATCGTCTGGGATGAGTACGGCGGCACCGCCGGGATCGTCACTATTGAGGATCTGGTCGAGGAACTGATCGGCGACATCACCGACGAGTTTGATGAGCAACCCATCGACGACGGTGCCGACGTCGAAGGTCTGTTGACCTTGGAGGACTTTGCCAACGACTATGGCTATCGCCTTCCCGAAGGGCCTTATGACACTCTGGCCGGCTTCATGATGGCCAGATTGGGATCGCTTCCCAAGCTGAAGGATCGGTGCATCGTCACGCTCGAACCCGTGGACGAGCGCGCAGTTCCGGCACGTTTTGATCTTGAAGTCACTGAGCTCGATGGTCGTCGTGCCGCCCGCGTGCGGGTGAGCAAGCACAGCGGAAACGTTGAAGCCGGGTAGTGTGGCCGAGCAAAATCCTCGACAGGAGCATGAAGTGCGTCAACCCGATCCCGATGGTTCGGTACTCCTCACCTCTGCCGAAGTTGGTGCCCTCCTCGAAGCTGCGGTGCAGCATTCGCAAGGCAAGCTGATCTCCTGGCTGCTTGATCATGTTGACGCCAATCCTGGCCAGGCGACGACGGCAACCTATTCGGCGCTCGTTGAGTGGCCCTATGGGCGGCGCGAGGAATTGTTGGGGGTGAGCGCTCGAGCGTCCGGCCCGATTGACACCGATTCCGCGGCAGAGATTTTTGCGGACGGCCAACGCGAGGTGGCGGTCTGGCTGTATCCCAACGATCCGGATTTGCCGGGGCTGGCCCGGGCGGCCTATGCCGAGTCGATGGCCGAGATTTGCAACGAAAACCGGGTCTTCTCCACCAAGGTGGCACCGAGCCAACTTGAGCTGGAAATGGTGGGGTACCGTCCGCGGCGGCGTGCGGTGGTGCGGGCTAGCTTCGGTTCGGAAACGATCTACGTGAAGGTGCTGCGAGCCCGGCTTTTCGATGACGTGATTACTCGCCATCTGGTGTTGGCCAATGCCGGAGTGCCAGTAGCGCCGATCCTGACCACCACTGAGGATCACCTGCTGGTGTTGGCCGAGCTTCCCGGACGTTCGCTGGCTCAGGCCGTCTTTGACCCGACCGATCCGTGTACACCCGAGGCCCTGATCAATGTGCTGGACGCCATGCCAAGCCGGGTCAGTCAGTTGCCTCGTCGCGCCCCGTGGTCGGATTCGATCGCGCACTATTCGCGGATGGTTGCCCAGGCTGTCCCCTCTTTGGAGCGTCGACTGAACTGGTTGGTGGGTCAGATCGAGAGCGGCTTGTCGCCGATTCCGCCGGGCAACGAGCCCACTCATGGTGACTTTCATGAAGGGCAGGTGCACGTTTCGGGCGGCCGGGTCTGTGGACTGCTCGATACCGACACCTTGGGGCCGGGGCGGAGGGCCGACGACTTGGCGTGCCTGATCGCGCACCTTTCCACGATCCAGCGGATGAACGCGCACCAGGAAGCGCGCGTCCACCAGTTGATTCGTCAGTGGGTGCCCGTCTTCGATGAGCGGGTTGACCCAACCGAGCTGCGGCTGCGGGCAGCGGCAGTGATTGTCTCCTTAGCGACGGGTCCCTTCCGTAGCCAGGAGCCGGATTGGGAGCGTGAAACCGCGATGATGGTCGGATCGGCGGAGGCGCTGGTTCGTCAAGTCCGCTGAGCCAGCCGTCGAAATCGGGCCGGGGAGCGACCACCGCCATCGCAGGGCTAAGGTGGCCCCATGACCGAGACGCCGTTGCTCCTTGCCGGCGATTTTGCCACTCCCACCGTGAGCGATTGGGAGGCAGAGGTTCTCAAGATCCTCAACCGGCGACGGCCCGAAGGCAAGGAACTGAATCTAGAACAGGCCATGGCCAGGCTGCGGACCACCACGGTGGACGGCCTAGTCATCGAACCGCTCTACACCTCAACCGAGGTGCCTTTGGGCCACCCCGGGGTGTCGCCTTTTACTCGAGGCGCCACGATCCGAACCGGGTCTATGGACGCGTGGGATGTCTGTCCCTTGCACGAGGATCCCGAGGTTGCTTTCACCAACGCAGAGATGCTTGCCGATCTGGAACGCGGAGCCACCTCGTTGTGGCTGAGGGTGGGAAGTGACGCGGTCGCGTTGACCGATGTCGCTGCTGTTCTCGACGGCGTGGAACCAGATCTGGCCGGCATTAGCGTGAGCAGCAAGGAAGATCAGGCGGCTGCTGCCGAAGCTCTGTTGGCGTTCTGGAAGCTGTCGGGCGCCAAACATGCCACCGGAAACTTGGGGATTGACCCGCTGGGTTTTGCTGCGGTGACCGGCCGGACGCCTGAGCTGGGCGGTTTGGCTGACTGGGTTCGCATCACTCAAGCCGATTATCGGGGCGTCCGCGCTCTGGTGGTGGACGTGACCGGGTATGACGATGCGGGGGCCGGGGATGTCGATCAGCTGGCGTTCGCGCTGGCTACCGGAGTCGCCTACCTGCGCGAGCTGGAAGCGGCCGGGATTTCGCCCGCAGACGCCTGCGATCAGATCACCTTCCGGGTGAGCGTCAGTGCCGATCAGTTCACCTCGATCGCCCGCCTGCGCGCTTTGCGTCGCGTGTGGGCCCGTATCGGTGAACTGTCCGGGGTACCTGCGGAGCGTCGGGGTGCTGTTCAGCACGCGGTGACGAGCTGGCGGATGATCACCCGAGATGATCCGTGGGTGAACCTGTTGCGGAGCACAGTTGCAACTTTTGCCGCCTCGGTGGGGGGTGCAGAGATCGTCACGACGCTGCCCTTCGATACTGCTCTGGGACTGCCTGACGACTTCAGCCGCCGCATGGCACGCAACATTCAACTTGTTGCGGGCCAGGAAGCCAATATTGGCCGGGTGAATGATCCTGCTGGGGGTTCTTGGTATGTCGAGAATCTCACCGAACAGCTTGCCCAGAAGGCGTGGGCGGCGTTCACAGAAATTGAAGCGTCCGGCGGGATGGTCGCGGCGTTGACGTCGGGACGTATTGCCGAGCGCATCGCGACCACCAACCAGGCGCGTGCGAAGCTCCTGGCGACGCGTCGTCAGCCCGTGACTGGGGTGAGTATGTTCCCCAAACCTGATGAGGAACCGCGTGAGGTGCGACCGCGCCCGGTTGCTCCGGTGCATGGGGGGCTGGTGCCGGCTCGTGATTCGGCAGTCTTCGAGGCTTTGCGGGACCGTTCGTCGGCCGCGGGGAGTGCGCCGCAGGTGTTCTTGGCCTGTCTGGGCACTCGGCGAGATTTTGGTGCTCGAGAAACTTTCACCACTGCATTGCTCGGTGTGGCCGGGATTGTGACGCCGATGGTGGAAGGTGGCACCGTCGATGACGTGGTCGCTGCTGCGGTTCAAGCCCAGGCTGCCGTGGTGGTGTTGTGTTCTTCAGCAAAGGTGTATGCCGAGCAGGCTGTCGCGGTAGCGACGGCGCTGAAAGCCGCCGGAGTTGAGGCTGTGTTTATGGCCGGTCGGCTGACCGAGACAGGGTCGGCTGATGCCGCGGCTGTCATTGATGGCGAGATTTTCGATGGCATGGACGTGGTTGCCTTCCTGAACTCGACTCTGGATCGGATCGGAGTGGCGAAATGACGCAGATTCCTGATTTCTCGCAGCTGCCTTTGGGTGCGGCTGAGGTTCCGGCGGACTCGTCTGCTCAGTTTGAGACCTTGGCCGGCGCGATTCCGGGTTACGGGGCGGGTTGGGAAACCCCAGAGCACATCCTGGTGCCGCCCATGTACGACTCGGACGCCTACAACGGCTTGGATTTCCTCTCGACCTTCCCGGGCATTCCGCCCTACCTGCGCGGGCCGTACGCGACGATGTACGTCAATCAGCCGTGGACGATTCGGCAGTATGCCGGGTTCTCCACGGCCGAAGAGTCCAACGCTTTCTACCGGCGCAACCTTGCGGCCGGTCAGAAGGGCTTGTCGATTGCGTTCGATCTGGCCACCCATCGCGGCTATGACTCTGACCATCCGCGGGTGGCAGGCGATGTCGGAATGGCCGGTGTTGCTGTCGACTCGATTCTGGATATGAGGCAGCTTTTTGCCGGTATTCCGTTGGATCAGATGAGCGTCTCGATGACGATGAACGGCGCCGTGTTGCCGATTCTGGCGCTCTATGTGGTGGCCGCCGAGGAGCAGGGCGTTGCTCCTGCTCAGCTTGCCGGAACGATCCAGAACGACATCCTCAAAGAGTTCATGGTTCGCAACACCTACATCTATCCGCCCGAGCCGAGCATGCGAATCATCGCCGACATTTTCGCGTTCACGAGTGCGAACATGCCGAAGTTCAATTCGATTTCGATTTCGGGCTACCACATGCAGGAAGCCGGAGCGACGGCTGACATTGAGATGGCCTACACCTTGGCCGACGGCGTGGAGTACATCCGGGCCGGCGAGTCGGTGGGGCTGAAGGTCGACCAGTTCGCGCCGCGTTTGAGCTTCTTCTGGGCCGTGGGCATGAACTTCTTCATGGAGGTGGCGAAGTTCCGGGCCGCGCGTCTGCTGTGGGCCCGTCTGGTTCGCCAGTTCAATCCGAGCAATCCGAAGTCGATGAGTCTGCGGACGCACTCGCAAACCTCAGGTTGGTCGTTGACCGCCCAGGACGTGTTCAACAATGTGTCGCGGACCTGTCTGGAAGCCATGGCCGCTACCCAGGGCCACACGCAGTCGTTGCACACCAACGCTTTGGATGAAGCCATTGCTTTGCCTACCGACTTCTCGGCACGCATCGCCCGTAACACCCAGCTGTTCATTCAGCAGGAGTCGGGCACCTGCCGGGTCATCGATCCGTGGGCGGGGAGTGCCTATGTTGAGAAGCTGACCTACGACCTGGCCGCAAAGGGCTGGGAGTTGATCAGCGAGGTTGAGGCCGCCGGCGGCATGGCGAAAGCCATTGAGGCCGGAATCCCGAAGATGCGTATCGAGGAGGCGGCCGCCCGGACTCAGGCACGAATCGATTCGGGTCGCCAGCCGTTGATCGGGGTGAACACCTTCACCGTCGAGAATGACGTGCTTCCCGAGGTGTTGAAGGTTGATAACTCCAAGGTGCGCGGTCAGCAGATCGAGAAGCTGAATCGGCTGCGGGCCGAACGGGACCCGGAGGCGACTCAGGCCGCTTTGGAGAGGTTGACCTGGGCGGCGTCTCATCCGGACCCGACCGACCCGGAACGCAATCTGCTCAAGTTGAGCATTGACGCGGCACGTGCTCAGGCCAGTGTCGGTGAGATTTCCGACGCGCTGGAGAAGGTGTTCGGGCGATACACCGCCAATATCCGTACGATTTCGGGTGTGTACAACTCCGAATCGGGCAGCAACGAGTCGGTGGCGAGGGCTCGTGAGTTGGTTGCCGAGTTTGAGGCCGCCGAGGGTCGGCGTCCGCGTATTTTGGTGGCCAAGATGGGCCAGGACGGCCATGACCGTGGCCAGAAGGTGATTGCGACTGCTTTCGCCGATCTGGGCTTCACGGTCGATGTGGGTCCGTTGTTCCAGACCCCGGCCGAGACGGCCCGTCAGGCTGTCGAGTCTGATGTTCACGTGGTGGGGGTGTCGTCCTTGGCTGCGGGTCACCTCACTTTGGTTCCGGCGCTTCGTGCCGAACTGGATGCGCTGGGTCGGCCCGACATGATGATCGTGGTCGGTGGCGTGATTCCTCCGGCGGACTTCGATGAGTTGTATGCGGCCGGTGCTGACGCGATCTACCCGCCGGGCACCGTGATTCCCGATTGTGTGGCGGAGTTGTTGGCCAAGCTGCGTGAGCGACTCGACGCAGCCTAAGGGGGACGGCGCCAACGTGGGCAGTGAGAAGCCGCCGATTTGGCTGGATTCCGATTTCAATGTCGGAGTTCAATACGGTGATGTGTCCGCACCGCAACGCTCGTCGGCGGCGACGCGGCGTCCGCAGCTCGACCCGCAGCAGCTGGCTGAGCAGGTGTTGGCTGGCTCGCGAGGGGCGATTGCTCGGGCTATCACTTTGGTGGAGTCCAGTAAGCCAGCCCACCATGTGGCGGCCGCAGAGCTACTGAAGCTGATCCGTCCGGCAACGGGCAAGGCGATCCGGGTGGGAATCACGGGCACGCCGGGTGCGGGCAAGTCGACGTTTATTGACGCGTTGGGTTTGCGGTTGATTGAGGCGGGGCATCGGATCGCGGTGTTGGCGGTTGACCCGACTTCGGCGAAGACCGGTGGCTCGATCTTGGGTGACCGCACCCGGATGGGGGCGTTAGCTCAATCCGACCAGGCTTTTATTCGCCCGTCACCGGCGGGCAGTCATCTGGGTGGAGTGGCTCGTGCGACGCGGGAGTCGATGCTGATTTTGGAAGCTGCCGGTTTCGATGTGGTCTTGGTCGAGACGGTGGGAGTGGGACAGTCTGAGGTGGCTGTGGCCGGCATGGTGGATACCTTTTTGCTGATCACCCTGGCTCGGGCGGGGGATCAGTTGCAGGGGATTAAGCGCGGCATCTTGGAGATGGCTGACGTGATCACGGTCAACAAGGCCGATGGGGATCACCAAGGCGAGGCGCGTGTTGCGGCCCGCGAGCTGTCGGTGGCGATGAAACTGATTTCTTCGGAGCCGAATGCGGTGCGTCCCCCGGTGTTGACGTCGAGTTCCTTGACGGGTGACGGCTTGGCCGAGGTGTGGGAAGCCATCGTGGCGCACCGTGCGGGCCTGGAGGCCGACGGCAAATTGGAGGCCCGGCGTGCCCGCCAGCAGCGTGACTGGCTGTGGGCCCTTGTTGCAGGGGACTTGGACGATGCTTTGCACGCCTCCCCGGCGGTGAACGAGATCCGTGCCGCCCTAGAATCCAAAGTCGAATCCGGCGAACTCAGCGCCCTCGAAGCCTCCCAGTCGATCCTGGCCGCCTTCGCCAGTGACGCTGATCAGTTTTTTGGTCGTTGAACCCTTAGCGGCGAGCCCCTCGGTTTTTCGCTTCATCTGCATGGGGGTTCGGCGCTCGTTGCTTGGCGCTATTGGCACTCCCTGTTCGGCGGTTGCTGTTCGGCGGTTGGTGCGTTCGCTGTTCGGGGCTCTTGCCCGGTAGTTAGCGCATCCTCAGTTTCAGTCCCACCAAGGCCTCAAGGTGTGTCAGGTCTGGGCTGGCCAATTCCAGACTGATTGCGATGCTGCGGCCGATGGCATTGTTTGCCTGCTCGCGTAGCTGGGGAGCGAGCTCGGATTCGAGTTCGCCGCGCAGCCGCGCAGGGAAGTAGAAGGTTGCTCGGAGTGCTCCCGGACCCACTCGGAGCCAAGCCATCGTCTGATGCCCGCGCGTGGCTTTGGCCAGCCACCCGCCATCACGGTAGTAGCGCCACCCGACGCTCACCCCTGCCGCCTCGAACGTCGCCGCTGCTTCATCCCAGGCCCCCGCTGCAGCGCCCAATGCGGCCGCAATAGCCGTCCGAGTAGGGGGCGTCGTCTCGTCGCTAAACGCCTGACTCATACCGCGACCCTACGGCCTTGACTCCCGCGCACCACGGTGCACACCAAAGTCAGGCGAACTCAAAAGCCGGACTCGCAGATTCCTTGGCCTGATCGGGGCTTGCAGATTCCGGGCTCTGATCGGGGCTTGCAGATTCCGGGGTCTGATCGGGGCTTGTGGATTTCGTGGCCTGATCGGGGTTCGCCGACACGGGATCGTCGGGCGGTTGCTTTCGCTGATTGAATAGCTGCAACCGAATCGGTGGCGTAAACGACGGCTTTCCGTCCTCGCCGATGTGGACGCTCCATTGGTCTCGGCGGGATTCCTTGGCTGGCTCAACGACACCGTGATGGTGGTGGCACACGAGCACCAAATTTCCCAGCGCCGTCGACCCGCCGTCCCACCACGGTTGAATGTGGTGAGCCTCGCACGATTCGGGACGTGCCTCGCAGCCGGGGAACGCGCAGCCGCCATCGCGCAGTACCAACGCATGGCGAATCGCGGGGGTGACCAGGCGGCGTTCGCGGCCGACATCGAGGACTTCGGAGCTGCCGCCCAGGACGATGGGAATCACGTCGGCGTCGCAGCACAGA
>CAYWIN010000007.1:11482-18000 GCA_964458365.1 uncultured Propionibacteriaceae bacterium | reverse complement strand
GTGTACCTGATTGGACGTCGGCGCATCTCCAAGGACTGGGACCGCCGCTTCGAAGACGCCCGTGAAGAACTCGACTGGGCGAACAACCAGCTCATCCCCCAGATCCTGGCCACCTCGGACCCAGCAACCGCAGGTGCGTTGTGGCAGAACGCCTCCAGTCGGCTCACTGTGGTCGAAAAAGAACTGGGCAAGCTGGGTCGAGACGGAGCAAAGGACGTCAAGAAGGCGAAGGCCGACAAGCTGCGCCATCTCTTGGTTTCTCTCTCGTTGGCGGTGCAAGCGGTAGCGAACCTGCCGCGAGGCGCCTCCGCCGAAGACCTCAGCCAAGCCCGAGTCGAAGTCGAATCGGTGCGCACACAACTGCACGTCGCCTTGACCGAGGATGCCGCCGGCAAACAGAAGTAGCCCATCCCCGTTTCCTGAATCCGGTGGCCCCAGTTGTTCACTCAGCTTGGGGCCACCGGCCTTTTTCGCCACAATGAAACCCACACCGACCAGGAGGTACCCGTGGCTGCAGAAAGCTCATTCGACATCGTGAGCAAAGTTGACCGTCAAGAAGTCGACAACGCGCTCAACATGGCGGCCAAAGAAGTTCGCAACCGCTACGACTTCAAAGGAACTGACGCCTCCATCCGTTGGTCGGGAGATTCCATCGAGATGGAAGCCAGCGGAGAAGACCGCGCCAAGGCTGTCCTTGACGTCTTTCAAACCATGTTGGTGCGCCGCAAGATCGATCTGAAATCACTGGACGCCGGTGAACCTCGACTGTCGGGAAAGATGTGGAAGATCACCGCAACCACCAAACAAGGCATCAGCCGCGAAGATGCGGCCAAGATCACCAAGCTGATTCGCGACGCCGGATTCAAGGGCATCCGCACCCAGGTACAAGGCGAAGAGCTGCGCGTCTTCGGAAAGAAGCGCGACGACCTGCAGGCAGTGCAAAAGCTCGTGCGTGAGGCGGACTACGACTTCGCGGTGCAGTTCGACAACTACCGCTAATGCGGGTCGCCACCGTCAACGTCAACGGCATTCGGGCGTCGGTCAGGCGCGGCTTTGCCGACTGGCTGAGCGAGCGCGACTGCGATCTGGTCGCCCTCCAGGAGGTACGCGCCCCCGCCGAAGCCGTGCCCACCGAGGCACACGACGGCTACCACTTCATCTATCACCCCGGGAATCGGGCCGGACGCAACGGGGTGGCCCTACTCAGCCGGGTACCACCCAGCGCCGTTCGCGAGGGTTTCGGTCATCGCCGTTTCGATCCAGAAGGGCGCTATCTGGAGGCCGACTACGAACTCCATGGCTGGCGCCTCACCATCGCGTCGTTGTATCTCCCCAAGGGCGGACGGGCCGACGACACCCCAGAGGAACAGGCCAGATATCAGCACAAGCTGGCCTTCATGCGGTCTTTCGGCGCGTATCTGACCCGAGCGCGCCGGATGGCCGCAGCGCAGGGCAGGGAATTCTTGGTGGTGGGAGATTTCAACATCGCTCACACGCGTGCCGATGTGCGCAATTGGCGCGGCAATGCCAAGTCCGTCGGGTTCTTACCTGAGGAACGCGAATGGCTGGGCACAATCCAAAGTCCCCGCACGCTGACCGATGTGGTGCGGCAGCTGCACCCCAACGTGGAAGGCCCATACTCCTGGTGGAGTTGGATGGGCAACGCATTCACCAACGACACCGGCTGGCGGATCGACTATCACTTCGCGAGCCGCGAACTGGCCGCCGCCGCCCAGGCTGGCGGCACCGACCGGGCAGCGTCCTATGAGGCTCGAATCAGCGATCACGCCCCGGTGGTAGTCGACTATGCCGATCGCTGAGGACGTGGCCGCCCAGACGGCCTGAATCCCTCAGGCGGGCAACGGGGCGAAGTAGCTCAGCACCTCGTCGCGCGAGACATCGTTCACGCTGGCATGCGACCAGTGTGGGGTGCGATCCCGGTCAACCAGCTGGGCCCGGACCCCTTCGGCGAACTCCGCGCTGCTGGCCAGGCGGACGGCGAGGGTCAGCTCCTGGTCGTATTGGTCCCTCAATGTCGCAAAGCCGGCCGAACGACGCAACGCCTCGAGGGTGATCGCAATCGACAACGGCGATCGTTTGGTCAACTCTTCGGCTGCCGCCCGAGCTGCAGGGTGGCCGTGTTCTTTCAGACGTCCAAGTATCTCGGCCGGGTTGTCGCCGGAATAGCACTGGTCAATCCAGTCTCCAGCCAGGTTCGGGTCCGCGGCAGGCAGCGGGCCCACGCCCCGGTCGGCCAGCCCGAGCCCGATGGCATCTGTGGCGTTGATGGAGCTGCCGGTCAAGGCCAAATGTGTCCCAATCTGGCCAGGCATCCGCGCCATCAAAAAGGTGATGAAGACATCGGGGAAGAGAGCGATCTGTGTCTCGGGCATCGCCAACTGGCTCGTCGCGTCCACCACCCGATCCGAGCCATGCGCGCTCAAACCCAGTCCGCCTCCCATGGTGATCCCCGACATGAAAGCTCGGTAAGGCTTCGGGAACTCAGCGATGGCGAGGTTGAGCCGATACTCGGTGACGAAAAACTCCGAGACATCACCTCCGCCGAGAGCACATTCACGCAGCTCACGGACGTCCGCGCCGGCACACAACCCACGTTCACCAGCCCCGGTGAGCTCGACGGCCTCCACTCGATGGTCAGCCCCGAAGTCGGCCAGCGCGTCAGCGACCTGCCTCATCATGTTCAGATTGACCGCGTTGATCGCGCGAGGCCGATTCAGATGAATCCGCCCGATCGACTGGTCGCGGGTGACGAGAACCAGTGGTTCGCTCATCGGAGGCCTCCTGATGATGACGGGCAAGTCGCGCGCTGTGTTCTTGATGATGCCGATAAAGCAAGATCATCATCAACGCCAAGGCCGCGAAGCTTAGGGCCACCGCGTCGTTCCGCCAAGCCAGGTTCCCCGCCCCATAGGCAAGCAGCACCGTCGTTACCGTCACCGCCGTCCCGATAATCCGCCGGGATGGTTTAGTCAGCGGCAAGAGCAATCCGCCCCACGTGAGATACCAACTGTTCAGCGCGATCCCACCAAAGGCGAACGCCAAATATGACCAGCTGAGGAAAGTGACCGGCTTTCGACGTCCGATCCCCAGGCCCAAAACCGCCATCACACCCACGGTTACGGCAAGCCCCAGGTACCGCAAAGCGGTCATCATGAACGCCCCCGCGGCGGGATACCCCGCAAACTCGAATACGTAGCGCAGCGCGGTGCCCACCAAGGTGAAGGGAGCCAAAGTGACGACTCGCCCAGGGACGTCCGCAGCCCAAATCCAGCCGAATCCCAGCCCGGTCATCACGCTAATCACGACGAAGACCGCCACCGACAGCACCAAAGATCCTGTCAGCCGCAAACCGGCTCGCCAGGTGTCCTTCCAACGCAACGTCAGCCACGGATGCCCAATCAAAGCCACCGGATAGAAGGCCAAAACCGCTGGCTGTTTGATTCCTGCGGCGATACCGATCACCACAGTGGCGAGCAGGAACCACTTCTCATAGATGATCCACGACCAGACCAACCCCAAACCCCGGCGAATCGCCGCAATCGTTCCTGGCGCCGCGGGAGGGGGCTTCGCCCATTCCCGATTGACACCCTGGAACGCCATCCACAACGCCAGGACCACCAGCCCCATCATCAAAGCGTCGTTGTGAGCCCCACCCACCAGGTCGATGATGATCAGCGGGTTTACCGTCGAAAACCAGGCGGCCATTTGAACATCGGCGCCCATCTTGATCGCGATGCGCGGCAAGAAGAAGGCGATCAACCCCACCCCGACCAGAGCGGGGATGCGCATGGCCAGGGCGGAAAAGTACGGGTCACAGCCCGTCAAGACGACCAGACCGTGGAACATTTCCAGGCTCAGCGGCGGATACATGGCGGTGGTGTAGCGCCACAACCAAGCCACTTGGTCGGCGAATGGCCCAGGGAGCACCGATATGGAGTTGTCGTAGGGGTTCAGGCCGTTATGCAGCAGCCAACCCTCGGCCGCATAGCCGTAGGCATCGTGACTGAAGATGGGGGGTGCGAAGAGGATGGGCAAGCTCCACAGCAAAGTGATCGGCCAGTGCTTCACCTCGTGGTAGAGGCTAGGACGCAGCTTGAACCAGGCCTCGATCATGAAGGCAACGCCCGCAACAACCAGCGCGGTGCCGAGAACCCGCACCGGCCAGGTATCGAAGCCGATGGCACGAATCGGTGGCCACCAGGGGCTGTTCTGTGGCAGATAAGCAGGCGTCAACGAACCAAGAAAGAGCAACGCTGAGCCGTAAAATCCGCGACGCACCGCGCGATAGCTCCAAGCCCGTCGAATATCGCGCCGGGCGATCCGCATCCGGGTACGAAGAAAAGCCAACCGGGAGGGGGTTGGTCTCATCGGTTGGATCATCGTCATAGGTGGGTACTCACCATCGGCACGCCTTTAGCCTAGACCGAGCAACTTTGTAAGCTCATTAATAGCCCCTGACAAGGGGTTTGTTGCCCATCGGAAATCTTTGTAAGGGTGGTTCCCATCCTCTAGACCGCGCGATATTCTCCATAGCGCTCGACGCCATTATTCCGATGCCTACCGGCACCAGCTGATGACGCTGCAGCGCTTCGGTTCCGACCAGGAGTGACCGATAAGGAGGCCGGCTCACACCCAGGGCGGACCCCTGGTTTTCTGTCCAGAACTAACGGTTGGGCGTCGGCAAGCGTACCGACCGGGAGGGCCGCGTCAAATATGACCCAAGTCAACACCCTTGACCATGTCGTGATCCGATTCTCCGGTGATTCCGGAGACGGCATGCAGCTCACAGGTGATCGATTCACTCAGGATGCCGCAGTAGCCGGAAACGACTTCGTCACCCTGCCCAACTACCCGGCAGAGATCCGGGCACCAGCAGGAACGGTGGCCGGGGTATCAAGTTTCCAACTTCACTTCGCAGATTTTGACGTCCACACCCCCGGGGACCACCCGGATGTCCTGGTCGCCATGAACCCGGCCGCGTTGAAGGCCAACATCGCCGAACTGCCAGCAGGCGGCATTGTGATCGTCGATACCGCGGACTTCACTCAGCGAGCCTTGACCAAGGTCGGTTACGAAACCAACCCGCTGGAAGACGGCTCTTTGGACGCCTACCAGGTACACGCCTTCGACCTCACCGCTGCCGCAACGGCCACGGTGGAGCCCTTCGGTCTGTCTCGCAAAGACGCCGCGCGCACCAAGAACATGTATGCCCTCGGCCTGGTCGACTGGATGTTCGGGCTGTCCATCACGCACACCGAGAACTTTCTGACCACCAAGTTCGCCAAGAAGCCTGACATTCGCGATGCCAACATCGCTGCGTTGAAGGCTGGCTACAACTTCGGTGACACCTCCGAAGCATTCGCTGTCCGTTACGAAATCGCCGCCGCGCCAGCCAAGACCGGCACCTACCGGCAGATCACCGGCAACCGCGCTGCAGCCTATGGCCTCGTCGCCGGAGCTGCCCGGGCAGGCCTTCCCCTGTATCTGGGCGCCTACCCCATCACGCCCGCCTCGGAAGTCCTGCACTACCTGGCTGATGCCAAGTCCGCTGGAGTCATGACCTTCCAAGCTGAGGACGAAATCGCGGCTGTTGGGTCAGCGGTGGGCGCCTCATTCGCGGGATGCCTGGCTGCGACCAGCACCTCAGGCCCCGGCCTGGCGTTGAAGTCCGAAACTCTCGGCCTGGCCGTGATTTCCGAACTTCCGATGGTCATCATCGATGTGCAGCGCGGAGGTCCGTCCACCGGTCTGCCCACCAAGACCGAGCAGTCCGACCTCTTCATCGCTCTGTTCGGACGCCACGGTGAAGCTCCGATGCCAGTGATTGCGGCCCAGTCGCCGTCCGACTGCTTCACGGCCACCTTTGAGGCCTGCAAGATCGCCGTGGAGTACCGGACTCCGGTACTAGTCCTCACCGACGGTTATCTCGGCAACGGCGCAGAGCCGTGGCGAATCCCTGAACTGGACGAGCTTCCCCAGATCGACACCAACCTCACCACCGAACCGAACCGGGAAGATGGCAGTTACTGGCCATATGCCCGCGACGAGAAGTTGGCCCGAGCCTGGGCGATTCCGGGAACGCCCGGTCTGACCCACCGCATCGGCGGACTGGAGAAAGCCGCCGGGACCGGTGCTGTCTCCTATGACACCGATAATCACGAGCAAATGACCCATGAGCGGGCCGCCAAGATCGACGGCATCGTCCGGGACATTCCCGACATCACCGTGGACGATCCCAGCGGGGAAGCCAAGGTTCTCGTGCTCGGTTGGGGTTCCAGCTTCGGTCCGATTCAGGCTGCGGCCCGCCTGGTGCGAGCCAGTGGACGCAAGCTGGCGACGACGCATCTGCGGTACATCAACCCGCTGCCAGCCAACCTCGGAGAAGTTCTCGCTAGCTATGACCGGGTGATCCTGCCCGAAATGAACCTTGGTCAGCTTGCCCTGTGGCTGCGAGCCAAGTACCTGATCAACGTGGAGAGCTACACCAAAGTCAAGGG
>CAYWIN010000007.1:6845-11472 GCA_964458365.1 uncultured Propionibacteriaceae bacterium | reverse complement strand
GTCAAGGGCCTGCCTTTGCGGCAGTCCGAGCTCGCCGACGATCTGAATGCCATCATCGATGAGGAGGCGGCGAAGTGACCGCAACGGTATCCGACAACAACGGCCTGACGGGCGTTCCGTTGGCCATCAGCCCACTCACCCGCAAGGACTTCACCGCACCGACCGACGTGCGCTGGTGTCCCGGGTGTGGGGACTATCCCGTCCTCGCCGCATTCCAGGGAATCCTGCCTGATCTCGGCATCCGCAAGGAGAACCTCGTCGTGGTTTCGGGCATCGGCTGCTCCTCGCGGTTCCCGTACTACGTGGAGTCCTATGGCGTTCACTCGATTCACGGTCGCGCCCCCGCGGTAGCCACCGGGCTGGCCATGGCGCGAGAAGACCTTGCGGTCTTTGTGATCACCGGTGACGGTGATGCTCTCAGCATCGGCGGAAACCATCTGATCCACGCGCTGCGCCGCAACATCAACCTGACGATCGTGTTGTTCAACAACCGGATCTACGGGCTGACGAAGGGCCAGTACTCCCCCACCTCGGAACGCGGCAAAGTCACCAAGTCCTCCCCGATGGGTTCGGTCGATCATCCGTTCAACCCTGTGGCGTTAGCTCTGGGCGCCGATGCCACCTTCGTGGCTCGCACGGTCGATTCGAACCGGGCTCATCTCAGCGAAATGCTGAAAGCTGCGGCGAACCACCGGGGTGCGTCTCTGGTGGAGGTCTACCAGAACTGCGTCATCTTCAACGACGGAGCCTACGACCCGCTGAAAGCCTCAAACGGCATGATCAAGTTGGTGCACGGCGAGCCCATCGTCTTCGGTGAAGACAACTCGATGGGGGTGGCACGAGATGCTGAAGGCAACCTCTACACCGCTCTTGTCTCCGAGATCGGCGCCGAAAACGTGCTGGTTCACGATGCCCACGCCGAAAACCCGGGCCTCGCCTTTGCTCTGGCTCAGCTCACCGACACCAACAGGCTCGAACGGGCCCCGATCGGCATTTTCCGCGATGTGGAACGTCCGGTCTATGACGATCTCGCACGGGCTCAAGTTGCGACGTTCGATGACCCAGCCGCAAAAGATAAGGCCGTCACTGACCTGTTTAAGGGACGCGACACCTGGCGGCTGTAAGCACACCATTTCAGAGCCGCCGATCCGGACACCCGGATCGGCGGCTCTGTCGTTCACCGTTCAGCACTGCACCCCGTTGCCGGTAACCTGGGGCGGTGACGTCATTCGATCTGGATCCGAGTATTCCTGCCACAACAGACCTCTTCCGACACGTGAACGGAAGATGGCTCGAAACCGTCGAGATCGATGCCGACAAACAGTCTGCCGGGGCATTCATCACCTTGCGTGACGCCTCCCAAGAAGCCATCAAGGCGATCGTCACCGAGCTTTCCGATTCCGCACCGGGGTCAGAGGCGCTCCTTATCGAACAGCTCTATGCCAGTTTCACCGATGTTGAGAGAATCACGTCCCGCGGGCTCGACCCGATCCAACCGCTCCTGGCTGAGATCGATGCCATCGCCAGTGTTGATGATCTTCTGGACTACTTCGGCCGCAGCGTCCGACGCAATACCGGCTCACCCGTGGGAATCGGGGTGGACGCCGACCCTGGAGATCCGCAACGGTATGCCCTCTTCCTGGGTCAAGACGGGATCGGTCTGCCAAATGAGGAGTACTACCGCCTCGAAGAGCATGCGGCGATCCTTGCCCAGTACCGAGACCACGTCGATGCCACTTTGATGATTGCCGGCCTGACCGCCAGTGGTGCCGACCTCGTCGTCGACCTGGAAAAGGATGTGGCAAGCCACCATTGGGACAAGGTCCGGGCCCGGGATCTCACGGCCATGTACAACCCGATGACCCTCGACGATCTCGACGCCACCGGTCTTCCCTGGACCCGCATGCTCACCGCGGCTGGGGTTGGTGCAATAGATCAGGTGATTGTTGCCCAGCCATCCTTCCTGACCGATTTGAGCGCGTTAATCACCGCTGCTCGGCTAGAAGATTGGAAACAGTGGTGCCGTTGGTCACTCGTTTCGTGCCTGTCGCCCTACCTTCCCGACCAACTGGTCGAAGCCCGTTTTCATTTCTACGGCACTGTGCTGCAAGGAATTCCCCAGCTCAAGGAACGCTGGAAACGTGGAGTGGAACTGGTCGAAGGCTGCCTTGGCGAGGCCGTGGGCAAGCTCTACGTTGAGCGGCATTTCCCCCCAGCGGCAAAAGACCGCATGGACCAGCTCGTGTCGAACCTATTGGCCGCCTACCACGCATCCATTTCGGCTTTGGACTGGATGGGAGACTCCACCAAAGCTGAGGCGCTCAACAAGCTGGCCAACTTCACACCAAAAGTTGGCTATCCCGCGGTATGGAAGGACTACAGCGCACTTGAGCTGCGCAGCGACGACCTGGTGGGCAACGTGCTCCGGGCAGCCGAATTCGAATCCGATGACGAACTCAGCAAGATTCACGGACCGATCCGTGATTGGGAATGGCTGATGACTCCCCAAACGGTGAATGCCTACTACCACCCGCTGCGCAACGAGATCGTCTTTCCCGCCGCAATCCTGCAGCCACCATTCTTCGACCCAGACGCCGATGATGCGCTCAACTATGGCGCAATCGGCGCGGTGATCGGCCACGAAATCGGACATGGCTTTGACGACCAGGGATCGACCTGCGACGGCGATGGCCGCCTGCGCGACTGGTGGACCGCCGAGGATCGCGAGGCCTTTGCCGAACGCACCGAAGCATTGATTGATCAGTACTCCGCTTTGCACCCCGCCCAGTTGCCCGATGTTGCGGTCAACGGTCAGCTCACAATTGGTGAGAACATCGGCGATCTTGGCGGGCTCGCCATCGCCTACGACGCGTGGCGACTCGCCGTTGGCGACGATCCTGAGCCCGTCGACGGCATTCCTGCCGTTCAACGATTCTTCTACGCCTGGGCCCGGTCCTGGCAGACGAAGCGACGCGACCAAGCATTGCGTCAGCAGATCGCCACCGATCCGCATTCGCCCGAGGAGTTCCGCTGCAACCAGGTGGCACGCAATCTCGATTCCTTCCACCAAGCTTTCGACACGTCATCCGACGATCCGATGTGGCTGCCAGAATCGGAACGGGTCAAGATCTGGTGACCCCCTCCGACATCCCTCGCACCCTCGCCCGGGGAAGTTATCGCGAGTGGCTTCGCATTGATCGGATCCTGCGCCGAGAATCCACCGGCGGGGTCCTGCTCATTCTGGCTGCCGTCGCCGCGATGCTGATGGCCAATATTGTCCCTGAGCTGTACCAGCACCTCCGCGAGTTCACCATCGGCGGTCAGGTTCTGGGGTTTGATCTGGATCTGTCGCTGAGTCACTGGGCCGCCGACGGACTCCTGGCGGTGTTCTTCTTCCTGATCGGACTGGAACTCAAACGAGAGTTCATAGTTGGCGACCTTCGCAGCCCCCGAATGGCACTGGTTCCGGTAGCCGCCGCGTTCGGCGGAGTCATCGTGCCCGCGCTGATCTACAGCGCCTTCACCTTCGCCGATCCGGCAACGCGGCAAGGCTGGGCGATCCCGGCCGCAACCGACATTGCGTTCGCGCTGGCCGTTCTGGCCGTCATCAATTCGCACCTGCCCAGTGCGCTGCGAACTTTTCTTCTCACGCTCGCCGTTGCCGATGACTTGATCGCCATCACGATCATCGCGTTCTTCTACACCCAACAGCTGAACCCCTTGCTGCTCCTCTGGGCGCTGATCCCTCTGGCGGTTTTCGCGCTTGTCGCGCATCGCGCCCAGCGGCTGCTCTCCACTCGATGGTGGGCGCCGTGGATCATGTTGGTCCCCCTGGCCATCGTGGTCTGGGTTTTGGTCTATTCCTCTGGGGTACACGCCACCGTCGCTGGGGTTGTTTTGGCCTTCTGCGTCCCCGTGCGCCCTGCGCCCGGCAGCGGCCTCGACGACGGCCTGGCCGAGACCTTGGAACATCGGTTGCGACCCTTTTCTGCTGGCGTCGCCGTACCCGTATTCGCGTTCCTATCCGCCGGAGTCACCATTGGTGGCTGGTCAGGCTATGTCACGGCCGTCACCAGCACAGTCGGTCTGGGGGTCATTGTGGGATTGGTCGTCGGCAAAGCCATCGGCATCACCGGCGCCACCTGGCTCGTCACCCGGGCTCGCCATGCCCAACTTGATCCTGACCTCGGATGGATCGACATCTTCGGACTGGCGGTATTGGGCGGAATCGGGTTTACCGTGTCGCTCCTGGTCAGCGAACTCAGCTTTGGTCAGAACAGCTTGACCGACGATCATGCCAAGGTGGCGATCCTCACCGCCTCCGTCCTGGCCTCAGCGCTGGCCACCATCATCTTGGGCGCACGCAATCGGCATTATCGAGCTGTCGAAGAATCCGAGCAGGTTGACGCAGATGCCGACGGAACCCCCGACAAGTTTCAGCTCTGAACCGTGGACGCAGCCGGCATGTCGGTGACAAAGGGATGCCGCCAACCGAGTTCGGCTTCCAGCTGCGCCGCCAAGGACAGCAACAGGGCTTCCTGACCGAAACGTCCGGTGAACATCACGCCGATAGGTAACTCCACGCCGTCCACGACAGCGGTGCGCAGTGGCAGCGACAACGCTGGAC
>CAYWIN010000007.1:0-6835 GCA_964458365.1 uncultured Propionibacteriaceae bacterium | reverse complement strand
CCACACTCGTCCACGGCGTGAACCGCGTCTGGGCGGCAAAATCCTCGGCAGGATCCGCATCATTGCGAATCGCGCCGACCGGCAGTGGAGGCTGCGCCAAGGTGGGAGTCAGAATCGCATCGAACGTATCCCACGCCTGCGCGATTTCCCCTCCCAGAGCCTGCAATGCCCCCAGTGCCAAGGCATACTCGACTCCGCTCACCCGGCGGCCCTTCTCGCGCAACCAACGCGTCAGGGGGCGCAGCAACGCCTCACGATCGGGCGGAATCGGAATAGTCGCCGCCCCCACCGACCAGATCGCTTCGAACGCCGCCCACCGTTCCACCGGGAACGGCACCGGCGCCAGATCCACCTGGTGCCCTAATCGGGCCAACGACTCTGCGGTGGCTTCGGCCGCCTGTCGACACACCGGCGCAACGTCAGCTTGGGCGATGACCGGTGTGGTGAGCAGCCCGATGCGCAACCGCCCCGGCTCCCGCGTCACCGCGCGAACGAAGTCACTGTCTTCAGCGGGCGCAAGATAGGTGGCTCCCGGGGTCGGGACGGACAGAACCTGCAGCCCCAACGCACTGTCGCGGACGGTTCTACTCAACACGCCATCGGTGGACAAGCCTGGGCCCGGTTGGCGGAAACGCCCTGTCCCGATCCGTCCCCTACTCGCCTTCAGACCGACCAGACCGCAGCAGGAGGCCGGGATGCGAATCGAACCCCCACCATCGGAGGCATGAGCAATCGGTGCCATGCCAGAGGAGACCGCAGCCGCAGCTCCACCACTGGAACCGCCTGCCATCCGAGTGGTGTCCCACGGCGTCACCGCAGGTGGACGGCCCTCCGGCTCGGTGTAGCAGGGAAGACCGAATTCCGGAGTCGCGGTCTTTCCGGTCATCACGGTTCCGGCCGAACTCAGCCAACCAACAACATCGTCATCAGCATCGGGGACATAACCCGACATGGCAGCGCTCCCCGCACCCATCGGGATTCCGGCCACCGGATTGAGGTCTTTGATGGGACACGGAACACCCAGCAGAGGCCGCGTGAGGTCCTGGCGAGCAAGCAGAGCGTCGAGTTGTTCCGCAGCATCCTGGGCCCGCTGCGCGGCCAGCGTAGCGAAGGCCCCCAGCTGGTCATTGAGCAGCACCGTGCGGGCCAGATGCTCCTCGGTGACCTGCCCCACCGACACGTCGCGATGTGCGATTGACTGTGCCAACGCGACGGCGTCCAAAGATCGAATCGAAGCGGCCATTTCGGCTCCTGTCAGACGGACGACTCAGGCCGAGCGGGAAATCACCGCATCACAAAGAGCAGCCAAGGCATCTTTGGCTGGGCACTCGGGAAGCGGCGCCAAATAGCCGCGGGCGGTTTCCGCGCGGGCGGTCACGACTTCGCGGGCTTGGTCCAGTGCCGCATGCGCGCGCAGCAGCCGCAACGCTTCAGCAACCTCGTCCTCATCGGTGATCTCGTCGGCAAGAAGCTCCACCAGCCGGGCATCATTGGGGTCGGTCGAGCCCTGCGCGATCAAGGTGGGCAACGTGGGAACCCCGGCACGCAGGTCCGTTCCGGGGGTCTTACCAGAGGTATCTGAGGCAATATCGATGATGTCATCGCTGAGCTGGAAGACGACACCGATCTCTTCGCCATAGGCGCCCAGTGCAGCCAGCGCATCGCGGTCAAGCCCGGCAACCATGCCACCGAAAACCGTTGACGCGGCGATCAACGAGCCGGTCTTGTCGGCAACGACCTGCAGGTAATGCTCGAGACGATCGTCCTTGGGCCCGGGGCCTTCTGTTTCTGCGATCTGGCCCTGCACCAACCGTGCGAACGTGCGTGCCTGCAAGGCCACGAACTCCGTTCCCAAGGTGGCCACGATCTCGGAGGCGCGAGCGAATAGGTAGTCGCCCACCAGAATCGCCACCGTGTTGTCCCAACGCTGGTTAGCACTGGGAGCACCGCGGCGAAGCTCGGCTTCGTCCATGACGTCGTCGTGATACAGGCTGGCCACATGGGTCAGCTCCATCACTAATGCGGCGCGCACGACGGCGTCGTCAGAGGCGTCGTTCAGCAATGCGGCAAGAATCACTAGCAGCGGACGAAACCGCTTTCCCCCTGCGCTGATGATGTGTCCGGCTGCTTCGCTGACGAAGGCCGTGTCTGCCTGGGCAGCTTCGGCTAACTTCAGCTCGACCTGGTCGAGCAGACTACGAACCCGGTCGGTAAGTACCGGATCAGCCTCAGCAACCAGATCGGTCGTCGTGTTCCCGCTCACGACCGACAGCCTATCCTCACCTGAGGAAGATGCTTGACGCGGTCAACACATCAATCACGGAACCCGGGAAGAGGCCCAAATAGAGGGTGACAAATGCACCCAAAGCGATGGGCACCAGCGTCATGGGGCTGGCCTTCACGACCGTGACATCATCCACCGGATCAGCAAAGAACATCAGGACGATCACGCGCAGGTAGACGTAGGCCGCAACCAGACTCGCCGCAACCGCGACTGCGACCAGCCAAGAGTAACCGCCTTCCCAGGCGGCCAAGAAGACTTCCCATTTTCCGATGAATCCACCGGTCAGAGGGATGCCCGCAAAGCTCAGCATCATGAGGGCGAAGATCGCCGACACGACGGGGTGTTTGCGTCCCAGACCGGCCCAGTGCTCGATGTCGTGGGCTTCACCAGCGCTGTTTCGTACCATCGTGACCACCGCAAATGCGCCGATCGTGGCGAAACCATAGGCCAGCAGGTAGAAGATCACCGATGCCACACTGCTGGAGTATTCAGAGGTGGTCGCCACGGTCGCACCGACTACTGCCACCAGAATGAAACCTGCGTGCGAGATCGAGCTGTAGGCCAACAGACGTTTGATGTCGGTCTGGGTCAGCGCAAAGACCACACCAACGACCATGGTCAACACGGCAATTACCGCGATCAGCGGCTGCCAGCTCCACCGATCGGCACCCACGGCGACGAAGAAGAACCGCAAGGTTGCGCCAACAGCGGCCAGCTTGGTGCAGATCGCCATGAAGCTGGTCACCGGTGTGGGCGCACCGACATAGACGTCAGGCACCCAGTTGTGGAACGGAACCGCGCCAATCTTGAACAACAACCCCACAGCCATCAAGGCGACGCCGGTGAGCAACAATCCGTTCCCGTAGATCGGCGCATTGACCGCCACTGCGATTGCGCGGTAGTCGAACGAACCCGCGTATCCATAGAGCAGAGCCATGCCGAAGAGGAAGAAGGCTGAGGACAACGAACCCAGCAGGAAATACTTCAATGCTGCTTCTTGGCTGAGGAGTCGACGACGACGTGCCATGCCACTGAGCAGGTAGAGCGGCAACGACATGACTTCCAAGCCGACAAAGGCCGTAATCAGATCGGTGGACGCGACGAAGACCATCATTCCGGCCAGCGAGAACAGGGCCAGCGGAAAGACCTCGGTGTGCTCACGGCGAGCCGCACTGGCTGCGGCTTCCGCATCGCTGCCCGGCACGCTCGCTGCCGAAGCCGCGAAAGCCGACGCCCCATTGTCCAGACCGCGTTCAGCAAAGAGCATCATCGACAGCAAGCCAAAGACCAGCAACGCCAGCCACATCAAATACGAAGGGCCGTCCAAGCTGATGGCCCCCATCGCCAGCAGCCCGTTGGTCTGGTTCAGGAAGTTCACCACCAACAGTGCAATGGCACTCAGCAGGCCCAATCCCACCACGACGAGTTGACCGGCGAAGCGGGCAGCACGCGGCAGCAAGGCCTCAACAATGACTCCCAGACATGCGGCCAGCAAGACCGCCAGGACCGGCGCCAACGGCAACCACTCAAAGGTGGGCGCTGCAATCTGGTTCACTTGCCTTCCTCTCCGAACGGAGCCACCGGATCGGTTGCGCCGACTAGGCTCATCGTTTGCTGCGTCGTTGGCGCGATCACATTCAATGCCAGATTCGGCATGAAGCCGAGCACCAAGATCACAGCGATCAACGGTGCAACGACCCATTTCTCTCGCACCGTGGCATCGCGAGTAAAGCGCTGAGCTGTGACATCAGACACCGGACCGGTCATCGTGCGCTGATAGAGCCGCATGACGTAGACGGCCGCCAACACTGTTCCGACCACCGCAACCGCGGCGATCCATGGCGCCCGCGACCAGGCCCCGGCCAAAACCATGAACTCCGAAACGAAGCTCGACAGGCCTGGCAAAGCAAGACCCGACAGACCGGCGATCAAAAGGAACGCGGCCAAGACCGGAGCAACCTTTTCGACGCCACCGAAGTCCGCAATCTTCGACGACCCCCGCCGCGAGATCAGCATGCCGACGACCAAGAACAGCGCCGCGGTGGAAAACCCGTGGTTCAGCATGTAGAAGATCGAGCCGGAAATGCCTGCGCTGGTGAAGGTATAGATGCCCAGGACCATGAACCCAAAGTGGCTGACCGAGGTGTAGGCGACGAGCCGCAGAAGGTCGGTGCTGGCGATCGCGGCCAGCGCACCATAGATGATGCTAATCAAGGCCAAGATCACCATCACCGGAGCTGCCCATTGGCTGGCTTCCGGGAACAGCGCCAGACAGAACTTGATCATCCCGAAGGTGCCGATCTTGTCGAGAATTCCCACCAAGAGCACGGACGTTCCTGGCGTCGCCTGTTCGGTAGCCGTCGGCAACCAGGTATGTACCGGCACCATCGGCGCCTTCACGATGAAGGCCACGAGGAACCCCACCATCAACCAACGCGCCACGTCTGGAGGCAGGTTGATTCCGATGAGGTCGGTGAGCAGATAGCTCGGATCTCCCAGAATTCGGTCGGACCAGACATAGATGCCCACCACACTGATCAGCATCACCAAGCCACCAGCGAGGCTGAAAATCAGGAACTTCATCGCCGCAAAGGCCCGCTGCGGACCACCGAATCCACCGATCAGGAAGTACATCGGGATCAACGTCGCCTCAAAGAAGAGGTAGAACAGCAGGACATCGGCTGCCAGGAAGGTGTAGATCGACAGGCTCTCCAAAAGCAGCACCAAGGCCATGAATGCCTGCGGTGACCAGCGGCCGATACCGCCAAGCTTCCATTCAGCCAACAGCACCAGCGGCACCAAGACCACGGTCAAGATGACCATCATCAAACTCATGCCGTCCAGGCTCAACGCCCACCAAGCACCAAAAATGGGCATCCAGGGAACCTTCTCGCCCAATGGTGCGCCGCCAGCATTCATCACCAGGACTGCGATTCCCACTGCAGCGGTGGCGAGGGCGAAGAACATACCCAGATAGCGTGCGAACTCCTTGGTTGGCAGCAGCAACGCACCCGCACCGACCAACGGCACCAGGCCGAGGACAGTAAGCCAAGGGATTGTCATTCCGATCTCCTCCCTCAGCCCAGCTGACTGAGAATCAAGACGACACCGACCAACACCACGCCAAGCGTCATGGTCAATGCGTACGTGCGGATCTGTCCGGTCTGGGCCTTACGGGCGAGAGCGGACAAACGGGTGAAGCCTGAGCCGATAGCGGCCACGCTCCCATCGATCAGGGTGTGATCAGCGATCACGGCTCCCTTGGCCGCCAGCATCGTGGGCTGCACCACCAAAACATCGTTGATCGTGTCGCCAAAGAGATCATTGCGGGCCATCACGGTAAAGAAGTTGCGCGAGGCTGGAGCTTCCTTCGGAACGGGGCGAGCGCCGAACAGGAACCAACTGATGGCAACCCCGACAGCGACCACCGCCATCGTGGCCCAACCCACAGCGGTGGGAATCAGCGACACCTGCTCAACCTCTGATCCGGTCGCTGGTTCCAGCCAGCCCTGAATCCAAGCATTCATCAATGCTCCGGCCACCACGGAGAAGAAGGCCAGCACGATCAACGGGACGGTCATGATCTTCGGAGATTCGTGCGGATGGACGCCATCAGCCCAACGCCGTTCGCCGAAGAAGGTCATCAGCATCAGTCGGGTCATGTAGAAAGCGGTGATGCCCGCACCGATCAACGCGGCCGAACCAATCCACACGTTGTGATGGAAGGCCGCCTCGATGATGTGGTCCTTGGAGAAGTAGCCAGCAAAGAACGGGAAGCCGATGATGGCCAAGTAGCCCATCGAGAAGGTCAAGAAGGTCACCCTCATCACCTTGCTCAGGCCGCCGTAGCGACGCATATTCACATCGTCATCCATGGCGTGCATCACCGAGCCAGCGCCCAGGAACATGTTGGCTTTGAAGAACCCGTGGGTAAGCAGGTGGAAGATCGCAAAGGCGTAGCCGGCCGGGCCGATCCCCGCAGCCAACATCATGTAGCCGATCTGGCTCATGGTGGAACCAGCGAGCACCTTCTTGATGTCGTCCTTCCCGGTACCGATCCAGGCGCCAACGAGCAGCGTGACCGTTCCCACAATGACAACAGCCGTCGCTGCAGCCGGGGCCACATCAAAGATTGCGTTGCTTCGGACCACCAGGTAAACGCCAGCGGTCACCATCGTTGCGGCGTGAATCAATGCCGAGACGGGAGTCGGGCCCTCCATCGCGTCGAGCAGCCAGGCCTGCAGCGGAACCTGCGCCGACTTGCCACAAGCGCCCAAGAGGAGAAGCAGCCCGATCGAAGTCGCCCAGGCCGGGTCAAGCTTTGCCGCACCAGCGTTGACCGCCTCAAACGAAGAGCTGCCAAAGAGCGCCAACATGGCCATGACCGCGGTGGTCATTCCCAGATCGCCCACTCGGTTCATCACAAACGCCTTCGTGGCGGCGGCAGCAGCGCTCGGCTTGTACTGCCAGAAACCGATCAGCAGATACGAGGCCAGACCCACGCCTTCCCAGCCGACGAACAGCACGAGGTAGTTGTCAGCGAGAACCAAG
>CAYWIN010000006.1:0-18155 GCA_964458365.1 uncultured Propionibacteriaceae bacterium | reverse complement strand
ACCCGTGCTCGCGGGCTTGATACTCGAACAGGTCCACTATCCCCATCCCTTAAGTCGACGCCCGCGAGCACGGGTCGCTTCGACCCTATTCCTGTCGCGATTGCGGGGTTCCGATTTCGCCGAGGTACCCCTCCCAAGGCACCCATCGAGACGAAAGCTGAGAAAGTTCCTGAGAAATGCTAAGCTCGACATCGCGCCTCGGGAGAAGGCGAAGAAGTACTCACATTCGGGGGCTAAGTGTTCGACGAAGAAATGCGTGCTGACAAGCCACGACGGGCGCTGCCGCCGTCACGGTCTTTCCGTAGCCGCAACTCTGGTTCGGTACTGATGGCGCTGCTACGCCGGGGGGCCGCAGTCGTCGTTGTCTCAGGAATCGGACTAGCGGGCGTCGCAACTTTCACCGCATCAGCCAGCAATGCCGCTGGTACCGCGTATGCCGCACAAACTCCCCTCGGAATCTCCAGCATCGACACCGGCCTGGGCGGCGATTTGCAGTCACCGTCGGCGTTGGCTGACCGCCGAAACCAGAGCCTGAGTAACCAAAACCAGCAGATCACCTCAACGTACGACCAAAGCGCTTTCGCTCAACGGCACCAGGCTCTGGGCAAGAAAGCCGTCGCGATTGCTGAGGAAGACGCTCGACTCAAAGACCTTGCCCGATTCCAATGGCCGACGGCTGGTGAAGTTGGATCCGTGTTCGGCATGCGTCTGCATCCGATTCTGCATTACTACCGGATGCACGACGGCGACGACATCGGCGGCACTTGCGGTCAACCCATCTGGGCGGCCCAGTCCGGCACGGTGACGAAGACCGCCATGGGTTACAACGGTGGCGCGGGCAACAATGTGTGGATCGACAACGGCGAAATCAACGGCACGAATGTGGCCTCCGGATACCTTCACATGTCGCGCTACATCGTGAACGTTGGCCAGAAGGTCGATAAGGGCGAAGTGATTGGTTACGTCGGAAGCACCGGCCTGTCGACAGCCTGCCATCTGCACTTCTCCATCAAGAAGAACGGCGTGCAGTCCGATCCGATGGAGTACATCGGCTGGAATCCTGAAGGCCAGCGAGCAGCCAAGCGAAACTGACACCTGGTGCAGTCTTCACGCCAGAACGCCCTTCTGAGCACTCCTCGGTGGTCCTGGCTCGGAGACGTCCTTGATCGTTGGTATTCCACCGAATTGCGTGCTGAACAAGGGCTTTCTCCGGCAGAAATCGACACCATCGAGCGCGAATCCGGCCTCACACTCCCCACCGCGATGCGGGAGTGGTTCGAACTGGTTGGACACCGCCTTGAGGCCGTACAGGACTCCCCCGCCCGGCCCGGCCATCTCTTCGAAGAACGTGACCAGGTGGTGATCTGGGCCGAGAATCAAGGCTGTTGGTTCGCCGTATGCCCACAGCGCGGGGACGATCCGCTCGCAGCCTTTGCCGATTCCGACCTGGACGCGGCACCGGTTAGCACACTCTTGCAGGCGATGACATTGAGCGACACTGTCATCGGGGCTTGGAGCGGTGATCGTCGCGGGCCCTTGGGGACACTAGCGCCCAGCGTCCGCGGCGGATTGATCGAAGATTTCACTGAAGCAGAGCTTTCCGCATGCGCCCGGGCTTACCCGCCGTTGGCAGTCCCCGGCAACCCCTTTGCCCCGTCCAATCCGCGAGGAGATGCGGAGACGGTGCTTCGTGGCGAGCCCAACGGAGTGTGGGTGGAATGGATGACCGCCACAGATGACGCGTTCGCGCGGCTGGAGCAGGTGGTTGACCTCGTACCTGCCGCCCCCAAGGAGTCGCTGACTGGCGACAACACTGAGGCTCGTCGCTAAAGCTTCTCCATCGGCGCGTGCTTCAGGGAAAGACGCTTGACGCCAACCGACCCGAAATCCACGTCGGCCTTGGCCGTGTCACCTGCACCATGGATCGCAACCACGGTTCCCATTCCGAAACTGGTGTGCAGCACCCGCTCCCCGACCTCCACTGAGCTCACCGTCTTGATGGCCGGACGGGAACCGAACACGGGGCCGGTCGAACGCGACTCACGCCGCGAGGGCGAAGCGCTTGGCAGGAAAGCTGGCCGTTCGCGATCCAAATTCCGCCAATCGATCAACGACTCGGGAATCTCGCTGGCGAAACGACTCACCGGGTTGTACCGAGGGGTCCCCCACATCGTCCGGACGCTCGCCCGAGTCAGGTAGAGCCGCTTGCGAGCCCGTGTGATTCCGACATAGGCAAGCCGGCGCTCCTCCTGCAGTTCGGATGCGTCAGACATCGCTCGTTCGTGCGGAAAGATGCCCTCCTCGAAGCCGGTCAGGAAGACCGTGTCGAACTCCAAGCCTTTCGCGGTGTGCAACGTCATCAAGGTGACCACGCCCGCGCTTTCCGCATCGTGATCGGGAATCTGATCGGAGTCGGCAACCAGTGCGACGCGCTCCAAGAATGCGGGCAACGAGTCGTCGGGTTCTGGGGCCGCGGCGGCCAACTCAGCGGCCAACTCGGCATCTTCACCATCGCCATCAGGGAGATCGACCACATGCGCCGCAGCCACGAACTCCTGCGCCACGCTGACCAGCTCCACCAAGTTTTCCAAGCGGGTCTCATCCTGGGGATCGGTCGACGAGCTGAGCTCGTCGATATAGCCAGATTTCTTGAGGATGCTGGCCAGAATTTGGTCGGCCGGAATCCCGGCCGTCACCTGGGCCCGATGTTCGGCCATCAGGTCGGCAAAAGCCTGGATCTGATTCAGCGAGCGAGATGCCAGACCGGGGGCCTGATCGGCCCGCTCCAGCGCCGCGCCAAAGGAGAGGTGTGCGCCTGCGGCGAAAACTTCCAATACTGCCTCCGCTCGATCACCGATGCCGCGTTTCGGGACGTTCAGCACCCGACGGATCGAGACGTCGTCGTCGATGTTGGCAATCGCACGAAGGTAGGCGATGGCGTCGCGAATCTCTTTGCGCTCGTAGAAGCGGACGCCGCCAACCACCCGGTAGGGCATACCCACCCGGATGAAGCGTTCCTCAAATGCTCGGGATTGTGCGTTGGTGCGGTAGAACACGGCGACGTCGCCGTATTTTGTGGTGCCTTCGTCAACCAGACGGTCGATTTCCTCGGCGGCGAATTGCGCCTCGGCATGTTCGGTGTCGGCCACATATCCGACCAGACGATCACCATCACCGGCTTGCGACCAGAGCCGCTTTTCGGGGCGGTCTGGATTCCGGGTGATGACGGCATTTGCGGCGCTCAGGATGTTTTGCGTGGAGCGGTAGTTCTGTTCCAACAGAATGGTGGTTGCTCCGGGGAAGTCGGATTCGAAGTCCAGGATGTTGCGAATCGTGGCCCCACGGAAGGCATAGATCGACTGGTCGGAATCACCCACCACCATCAGCTCGGGCGGCTCGATCGTGGGCCCATCAATGGCGGGGGCTTCCGCGCCACAAAGCTCGCGGATCAGCACGTATTGGGCGTGGTTGGTGTCTTGATACTCATCGACCAGGACCTGCCGGAACCGCCGACGGTACTCTTCGCGCACCTCGGGGAATGCCTGCAACAGATGCACGGTGGTCATGATGAGATCGTCGAAGTCGAGCGCATTGGCTGCGCCCAGGCGGCGTTGATACTCGGCGTATGCCTCGGCGTAGAGCTCCTCGTTCGCGCCGGTTGCCTGCGCCCGCGCGGCCTCGTAGTCGATCAACTCGTTCTTGCAGTTCGACACCCAGTTGAGCACGGTCCGGACCGGATAGCGCTTGGGATCGAGGTTTTGGTCACGCAAGACCAACTGCATGAGCCGTTTGGCATCAGCATCGTCGTAAATCGAGAAGCTTCGCGAGATGCCGAAACGCCCAATCTCAGAGCGCAGGATCCGGACGCACGACGAATGGAAGGTGGAGACCCACATGAGCTTGGCGCGATTCCCCACGACATCGATCACTCGGGAGCGCATTTCCGCTGCCGCTTTGTTGGTGAATGTGATCGCCAGAATCGAGCCAGGATGAACGTTGCGTTGGCTGACCAGGTAGGCGATCCGTCGAGTAAGCACTCGGGTCTTGCCTGAGCCCGCTCCAGCAACCACCAACACCGGGCTGCCGCTGTGTACGACGGCTTGTCGCTGCGGTGGATTCAGGTCGTCCAGGAGGTCTTCGACGCTGATTCGCGTCGAAGACGTGCCTGCGGCGGGTGCTGCTGGACGCGACGATGGGGCGAGGTCTGGAAAGAGTGAATCAGTCATTGCCGGGTAAGCCTACGTCCTGGGACCCCCAGCCCCTTGCCGATCCCGGGTCACCTTCAACCCCTGAAGCGCACTCACTTGCATGCGTCTGTATACATCTGCTAGTTTCTTCGCATTCACTCACAAGGAGAGAACCATGCAGGCGAGCAAACTCACCAGCCAGACCTTCGTCATGGCCTGTTGTGAGTGCCGCTTCATGTGTAGCTGATTTCTCCGCGGTCCCCACCGCCGCAGCCTGAGCGCTGCACCCACCACCACTCACCGAACCGCAGATTTCCGTGTCGCTGCGGCGACCTCAGATCCGGTCGTCGTTCGGCACGTGTTGGCACCATCCATCCACCCACTGCTGACCGGGAGGTCACGCCATGTCCTATTGGAACAAGCTCGAACGCTTCAATGCCATCTTGTCGGGCGAACCCGCCGACCGACCTGCCGTCGCCGCGTGGGGCCACTTCATCCCCGCCGAAACCAACCCTGCCCGGCTCGCAGCCGCAACCGTCGACTTCACCCAGGCCCACGACTGGGACTGGGTCAAGCTCAACCCCCGCAACACCTACTACGCCGAGGCGTGGGGAAACCGCTACGACTACACCGACTACCACGGCGCGCAGCCTCGCCAAATCTCGGGTGCCATCGAAAGCCCCGACCAGATCTGGACAATTGATCGGTGGCCAGCGCTCACCGCCGAATCCTTCGCCGACCAGGTCCGTGTCGCAGAGCTTGTTCACCTCGCCTTGCCCGACACCCCTGTGGCGCAAACCGTCTTCTCACCCCTTACCGTGCTGCTCAACATCGCCGGACAGCCACGCCACCTGGGCGGCCTTATCCCCGGCAGTACCTCCTCGGCGTCGCTCCAAGCGATCATTGATCACGCTCCCGGTGGCCTCACACGAGCTCTCACCGAAATCACCGCCGTACTGACCAACTACCTGGTCGACCTGGCCCGGGTCGGCGTCCACACCTTGTATTACGCACTGACCAGCACCGCCCACGACGAACTGGTCAGTGCCCGACATTTCGCGAGCTACTCCACACCATTCGACCTCGCAGTGATCGACGCCGCGCGACAACTCGGCCTGCGGGTGATCTTGCATACCTGCGGCGAACGTTCCCATCCGGAACGCTTCACGGCTTACGGAGCCGACGCTGTCAGTTGGGACCACTTCGCCCCGGCCAATCCGAACCTGAACCCAGATGATGCCATCGTCCCGGTCGGCGGAGTGGCTCGCGAAGCGGTCAACGCCGAGAACGTTGACGCCGTCACGCGCCAAGCTCGGGCCGCTATCGACGCCTACCGCAACCGAGGCCTGCTCCTTGCCCCGACCTGCGGAGTCCAGACCACCCTCAACTCCCCCGCTTTGACCGCCCTGCGCACCAGCGTCGACGCCCTCATCGCTGCCTGACCACCCATCCAGATCTACCCGAGGAAGACCATGTCCACACCACGAAAGATTCGCTGGCGAGATCCGATCGTCGCCGCGCTCCTCACCGCACTCCTGCTGCCTTTGGCCGCCTGCTCGTCCAGTGCCGGAGCCGCCGAACCGGCAACGGGCGCGACGATCACGGTGACCGACGACGTCAACCGACAAGTCACCATTCCAGCCAAGGTGCAACGCGCCGTGGTGATCAACTCCTACAGCAACGAGTTCGTCAATGCTCTGGGTGCCGCGCAACGCATCGTCGGGGTCGACAAGACCTCCCAAGACCGGTTGGGCTACCTGAAATTCCGCGACGACCAAATCGTGGCGGCAAATCTCAAAGAGCTGAACTATGAAGCCATCGTTGCGCTCAAACCCGATGTCGTGCTGATCCCCCGCAATGGGGTCTGGGAAGACGCCGCCAACCAGCTCGGAAAGTTCGGTATCCCGGTCGTTGTTGCCACCGCCTGGGACTACAAGGCTTTTCACAAAACGGTGAAACTGCTCGGTGAAGTGTTCGGCGAGCCAGAGAACGCCACCAAACTCACCGCCTTCTACGACGGAATCTTCGACCTCGTCGCCAAGAAAGTGAAGGGGACTAAGCCGGTCAAGGTCTATTGGGAAACTACCGAGCCCAACCTGACCGTTCTTCCTGGCTCAGGCTTCCACGCCATCATTCAAGCCGCCAACGGGAAGAACATCTTCGAAGACATTGCCGTTGGGAAATCCAATGACGGCGAAGCCACCATTGATCCTGCCGACGTGGTGGACCGCAACCCCGACGTCATCATCCACGAGTTCGAACCTGTCGCCACCCCCACCGGAGATAAGAAGTTCAATGACCTCTTTTCGAGCTTGACCGCTCGACCAGGGTGGAAGGCCGTCAACGCGGTCAAGAACAAGCGGGTCTACGTGAGCAACGGCTGGGCCACCAGCGCTGTCGCGAAGGCCATCGGCGCGGTCTATCTCGCCAAATGGCTTCACCCCAAAGAACTGGCAGATGTTGATCCGCAAAGCTATCTCCGCACCTGGGTGCAGGACTTCCAGCACACCACTTTGACCAGCGACGCTGACTACATCCGTCAGCTTCCCTGAACGGATCCACTCCATGGGAATCTCACTCACCCCAACCGGGTCGGCCGTCACCACGGTCACGGCCGACCCCACCCATCAGATCGACGCCACCCCCGCGCTGAGTCGTCGACTCATCTTGGTGATCGGCACACTCACTGTGGTGTTTTCCGTCGGATGCGCCGTCGCCATTGGGAGTACGAACACCAGCCTGATTCAGGTCTGGAAGGCGATCGCGCTCGCGGTTACCGCCAGCCCAGTGGATACGGCGTTTTCCCAAACTTATGCCGTCATCGTCGAACTGAGGCTCCCCCGGGCAGTCCTGGCAACGGTGGCCGGTGCTGCACTCTCACTGGCCGGAACCTTGATGCAAGGACTGCTGCGCAACCCCTTGGTCAGCCCCTTCACCTTGGGCGTATCCCCAGCAGCAGCATTCGGTGCAGCACTCGTCATCTTGCTGACCCGACAAAGTGGTGCCCCCGGGGTTCTGGCCTCGTTGGGAGCATTCGGCACAGCAATGCTGGTTTCGGCATTCGTCCTGGCGCTGTCGCGGAGTCGAGCAGCATCCACGGCCACCCTGCTTCTGCTGGGTGTAGCCATGACCCAGCTGTTCGAAGCAGGCACCTCAGCCCTCCAATTCGTCGCCGACGAAAACACCCTGCAACAGATCGTTCGGTGGACTTTCGGCTCAGTGAATGAGGCGACCTGGCCCGACGTGGCCCTCGTTGGCGGGGTACTCCTGGTTGCTCTGCCCATCGCAGCCTGGCACGCCACCGGCCTGAATGCCATCGCCTTTGCCGGGGATGACGCCGCCAAGAGCCTCGGTGTCAACGTGGATCTCCTGCGCGTGGGCCTCATCGTGCTTTCCGTACTGCTCGCCTCCGTGGTGGTCAGCACCTGTGGCGTCATCGGCTTTGTGGGGCTGGTGGGGCCACACATCGCCCGGCTCATCATCGGAGCCGAACATCGCTATTTGATTCCCTTTTCCGCGATCACCGGAGGTCTCCTCCTCCTGGTCGCCGACACGGTGGGACGCACCGTCCTCGCCCCCTCCGTCATCCCCGTGGGAATCGTGGTGGCCCTCGTCGGAGCACCGGTCTTCATCAACCTGATTTTGAGTCGCAGAGGAGCACTTCAATGAGTCTGAATATCTCCGGGCTGAGTTTCAGCCACGGATCGCATCGGGTCCTGAAAGAGATTGACCTTCACCTGGAACGGGGCACTTTCACCGCCGTCTTGGGACCCAACGGTGCGGGGAAGTCAACGCTGGCCAAGCTCATCGCACGGATCTATCGACCCGAAACTGGCACGGTGCTCGCTTCCGGCGTCGACATCTTCGCCATCCCGCGCCGCAAACATGCCCAGATCGTGGCATACGTCCCCCAAGCCGCCTCAGCTCCCTTCGAACTGACCGTGGCCGAATCCGTTTTGCTCGGGCGCACCCCATATGTGGGCCTCCGCCCGACGGCCGAAGACTTCGACCTCGTCGATGAGGCCATCGACCGGCTGGGCCTGGCTGACCTTCGCGACCGTCGGCTTTCTCAACTGTCAGGCGGACAAGCTCAACGCGTTCTCATCGCGCGCGCCCTCGCCCAACAACCCGAAGTCCTGGTACTCGACGAGCCGACCAGCGCTCTCGATCTGCGATACCAGGTCGAAACGCTGCAACTGGTTCAACAAATCTCGGCCGAGCACGCGGTCACTTCGCTCATCGTGATCCACGACCTGAACATGGCTGCTGCGTTCTGCGATCGCGTTGTCCTTCTCGACGACGGAAAGATCGCTCTCGACGGTCCGCCAGATCACGTCTTGGATCCGGCGATCCTCAGTCGGGTCTACGGGCTGGACGTCGCAGTGCTCAAGCACCCCGGCTACGTCGAGGTTCGTCCCGCAGCCCTACGGCGCCGCCCACAACATGCCACCGGCTTGGCGATCGCCTAGGACCAGCTCAGACCAACCGACGATCCGTCGCCCAGCGAGTGAGCTGATGACGATTGGATAGCTGCAACTTGCGCAAAACGCTGGACACGTGAGTTTCGACGGTCTTGATCGAAATGAACAGCTCGCGGGCAATCTCCTTGTAGGCATAGCCACGGGCAATTAGCCGCAATACTTCGCGCTCGCGCTGGCTGAGACGATCCAGATCCTCGTCAATGCTGGCCACATCGATCGTCCCGGAGAAAGCGTCCAGCACAAAACCTGCCAACCGCGGCGAGAAAACCGCATCGCCTTCCGCAACGCGCCCGATCGCTTCGACCAGTTCGTCGGCCGAAATCGACTTCGTCACGTAGCCCCGGGCCCCCGCCCGAATGATCCCGATCACATCCTCGGCCGCATCGGAAACCGACAAAGCCAAAAAAGTGACATTGGGGGCCTTGGCGACAACCTGCTTGATCACTTCCATCCCGCCCCCGCCGGGCAGATGGACGTCCAACAGCACCACATCCGGCTCGGTGGCCAGAATCGCCGCCACCGCCGTCGAGACGTCCTCGGCCTCGGCCACGACCTGCACGCGATGACCGATGTCATGTTTCACCCCACTGCGGAACATGGCGTGGTCATCAACGACCACAACGCGCCATGCCGCCGGGGTTGCTTGTTCGCTCATCGGGGTACCTCCAGTCGTACTTCGGTTCCTTCACCTGGTGCGGTCTTGATAATCGCTCGACCACCCACCCGACGGACGCGTTCAGTGATCGACCCCCGCACACCCATCCGGTCCTGCTCAATGTCATTCAGGTCAAAACCCACTCCCCGGTCGCGGACGTACACGCTGACCAGGAAGTCGTCCACCTCAGCGTAGACATCGACCCGATCCGCGCCGGAATGCTTGGCGGCGTTCACCATGGCTTCGCGCGTCGCACGCACCACAGCTTCAAGTTCGGCGTTCAGCTCGACGTCGCCCACGCTGACGAGCTCCACATCGACGCCGTGCACCACCTCAACGTCCAACATGTCCTGGGTGATCGCCTCCATCAAGCTACCCAAGGGCGGCGCCTCACCGTAAAGCCACTGACGCAACTCCCGTTCCTGACGCCGGGCGAGTGCAGCGACCTTCTTCGGATCCGCTGCCTGACGTTGGATCAGGGCCAAGGTTTGCAGCACCGAATCGTGCAAATGAGCCGCAATATCGGCCCGAGCATCAGCCAACAAGGCATCTTGGCGACGTTGCCGCCGGCCCCGGCGACCCCGCACCAACCAGGGCAGCACTGCCACGATCAACAGGATCAGCGAGAAAAGAACGATCACGACCAGCTGGGCGAGCGCGGTCATTTCCGGGATCATTGCTGAGGCCAAGACCGCTGCCGCAACGATGGCTACGACTCCCAACACCATCACGACGACGGACGAGCCGCCGCGCACCGCCGTCCGCAACGTCTGACGCCAACCAGACCTGGAGCGAAAACTCGAACCGCTCACACGGTCGGCCTGCCACCACATCAAACCCCAACCGGCGGCAACAAAGAGGCCCACCAGGAGCCACTCGGGCGGGAGCCCCCAGCCAATGCCTTCAACCAGCCACAAGCCACCGGCACCGACAAGGACAAAGGCAAAGAGCGCGGGAAGGTCAACCACTTGCAGCCGGCGATGCTGAACCGGACGCAAACCGGTGCGCGAATGAGATTCCAGGCCCGGGGCCATGCCGGGGAGATCCTGCGGAGGCATGGCCAGCCACAAAACGAAATAGACCACAACGCCGAGCAGGCTCACCGTCCCCAGCGCAACGAATGCCAACCGCACGGCGATCACAGACCAGCCCAGCTGAGCGGCCAGTCCCGCACACACTCCGCCGATCCAGGCCGCCTCCAGCGGACGGGTTGAACTGGGCTGCACCTGAGTCCCCACTGGCCGCCCTCCCTCCCCGCACGCCTTGCTGACCTGCTCAAAGACTAGCCAAGCGCCCGCCAACCCTTTGCTTTGAGAGCGCGAAACCCGGCCTTGCTCAGGGAAGACCCCCATTCACGCGACGCGGCCCATGCCGAAGAATGGAGACGTGAGCGAAAACCTCCCCGTGTTGAGTCGGCCCCGCCAGGGTGCCGTCTTCGGCGGGGTCTGCGCGGGACTAGCGCGCCGGCTCGGAATCAACCCCGTTGTCCTTCGCATCATTGCCATAATCTTGACCGTCGCCCTGGGTGGGCTCGGCGTGGCCCTCTATCTGGCCGGGATGCTGCTCATTCCCCGTGAAGGTGAGCAGGTCGGAGCACTCAACAAGGCAATCCCCGTGACCGGGTCGTGGCCAAGACCGCTGCTGACTGTGTTGGTCGTCGCCCTCGCGGTAGCGGTGACTTGGGGCACCGGCGGGGCGCCGACGATCATCATCGTGGCCGTCATCGGGGTGGCGCTGTGGGTGGGCCAAAAGAAGCACACTCCTTCGACGTCCGCCCGCCCTGCTTTGGAGCCAACTCCCTTCGAACGAGCGTCGAGCGCCTGGCAAGTCCGGCTCGCTGAGCATGGTGTCGATGGCTTCGAAAGCGTCTCAGCCCAGCCGCACTGGGAACAGCCCTACACCGATCCTGCCGACCGCCTGGTCAGCGATGGTGAAACCGCCCCGATCGTGGTCGCCGAGCGGCGTCATGGCTGGCGGCTATGGGGGCTCGCCCTGGCCTTGACTGGGCTGGGAACCGGCGTGGTCGCCATCCTCGGCCTCTTCGGACTACCCGCCGGACCATGGGGATATGCCGGGGCCACTTTGTTGGCTTTGGGCGTCACCTCCCTGGTGAGTTCCCGAAACCGACGCCCACCTCTCCTGATCGCCGCCACGTCGATTGCGGCAATCGCCACCGTGTTCAATCTGATGCCACAAGCCCCCGCACTGGGTGATGTGCGTCAAACCATCACTACCGAAGCCGAGCTCCCCGAGTCTGTGATCCGAACCGCTGGCAACATCGACCTGGATCTCAGCGGCCTCAACCTCAGCTCCGATCGGGTGCTGACCATCAAGACCGGTGCGGGAGATGTCCACCTGCGCATGCCCGCTCAGACTCCGAGCGAACTTCGCTGGAATGTGGGTCTGGGCGACGCCTCAGTTGACGGCAACAAAATGTCGAAGGTCCCGCTCGGGAGCAAATCCAATCTGGTGTCCCCTCCACATCCTGGCCCAGGCCTGCAGGTCAACGTCGAGATTGGCGCCGGAGATCTGGAGGTGCAGCAATGAGATTGGATCGAACCGGCTTTTCCATCGGCGTTGCCGCTCTGGGAGTTGGACTGCTCGCCCTGTGGGCAAATTACGGCCACATCGACTGGCGCATCGTGGGCATGGCAGCCCCGGTTGCTCTGGTCGTCATCGGGGTCGGCATCCTGCTGCTCCCGCGAAACCATCCCCGAACCCCTGAAAGGAAACAACCATGAATGGACAACTCACCCGGTCAACAAACGACAAGATCTTGGCTGGAGTCTGTGGCGGCGTCGCCGCCTTTTTCGGAATGGATGCCACCTTAGTGCGCGTCATCTGGGCCGTTTTGACGCTCTTCACCGGATTCCCGATCGCGATTTATCTGATCTTGTGGCTGGTGGTTCCGACCGACACAAATGGCAGCACTGGCGTGGACGACATCAAGCGGGCCTTCTCCGGTCGCCCGCCGTCGGATCTGCGCTGAGCCGGGATCACTCCCATTCGATGGTGCCCGGGGGCTTGCTGGTGACATCCAGCACGACTCGATTGACCTCGGGCACCTCGTTAGTAATTCGGGTGCTGATCCTCTCGAGCAGGTCGTAGGGCAAACGGCTCCAGTCCGCTGTCATCGCATCTTCGCTCGACACCGGGCGCAACACGATCGGATGGCCGTAAGTGCGTCCATCCCCTTGTACTCCCACCGAACGGACATCGGCCAACAGGACCACCGGGAACTGCCAGATCGAGTCATCGAGCCCGGCTGCGGTGGTTTCTGCCCGGACGATCGCATCGGCGCCGCGCAGGATTCGCAAACGTTCGGCATCCACGGCACCCACGATCCGGATGCCGAGGCCCGGACCCGGGAAGGGGTGGCGTCCCACGATGTGCTCGGGCAGCCCCAACTCGCGACCCACCTGACGCACTTCGTCCTTGAAAAGGGTGCGCAGCGGTTCGACCAGCTCAAACTCCAAGTCGTCGGGCAGACCACCGACGTTGTGGTGGCTCTTGATGTTCGCCGCACCCTCGCCGCCACCGGATTCAACCACGTCGGGATAGAGCGTGCCCTGCACCAAGAACTGGACCGGTTCACCGTCCGGCGCTTCAGCGATCACCTCGCGTTGCGCCGCTTCGAAGCTGCGGATGAACTCCCGACCAATGATTTTCCGCTTGGTTTCGGGGTCGGTCACCCCGGCGAGGAATCCCAGAAAGACGTCACTGGCGTCGACCACTTTGAGCCGGGCTCCTGTCGCGGCGACGAAGTCGTTCTCGACCTGTTCGGCCTCACCCTCACGCAACAGTCCGTGGTCAACGAAGACGCACGTCAGTTGATCACCGATCGCTCGCTGAACCAGCGCCGCCGCCACGGCTGAGTCCACACCCCCGGAAAGCCCACAGATGGCGCGCGCATCGCCTACTTGGGCCCGAATCTTCGCCACCTGCTCGGCGACGATTCCGGCACTGGTCCAGTTGGGCTGGCAGCCGGCAATGTCGAAGAGAAAGCGGGTGAGGACCTGCTGACCAAATTCGGAGTGCATCACTTCGGGGTGCCATTGGACGCCGGCCAAGCGTCGAAGGGGATCTTCAAACGCCGCCACGGTGGCGCGCGGCGAACGGGCACTAACCCGGAACCCTTCTGGGGCCGCCGTCACCTCGTCGCCGTGTGACATCCACGACGTCAACGTGGCTGGCAGTCCGTCCAGCAAAACGCCGGGGTCTTGCACCTCAACCTGGGTGCGTCCATATTCCCGCTGGCCGGTTTGGGCAACGGTGCCCCCCAAGGCCTGGGCCATCGCCATGAAGCCGTAGCAGATTCCAAAAACCGGAACCCCGGACGTCAAAAGCTCCGCTTCCAGCTGGGGCGCTCCGGGTTCATAAACCGAGCTGGGGCCTCCAGAGAGGATCACAGCAGCAGGCTTGCGGGCCAAAAGGTCAGCGACTGAGCTGGTATGCGGAACGATCTCCGAATAGACGTTGGCCTCGCGGACTCTTCGGGCAATGAGTTGGGCATACTGGGCGCCAAAGTCGACAACCAGCACCAGATCGTGTTCGGTGCTCATGGCCGACGATTCTAGTGAGGTCTGACCCCTGCTTCGGAACGGGGCCACCCGGCGGCCACGTATACGCACGGATGCTCACATCCCAGGATTTCCGACCGGGTGCCGAACTCCCCCTGCTAGGGTCTGATCATGACCTCGACGAGCTGCGCAGCGCCGTGCTGCTGCCGAATGCCGTCGATGGCCTGTTGCCGAATGTGCTGAACGCCAGCACATCCACAGCATCGCCCCGAGACGTCCACGCCACCGCGTCTGACGCTCGACTCGCATCCATACCCGTCATCGCCGCTGCCGAATGCAGCCCGCAATAGCCACACCCATCACTAAGGAGAAGCTTCATGTCTTTGCACCCAGACACCCTGGCCGTCCACGCCGGGCAAGAGGACGCCGACCCGGCAACCAACGCCCGGGCCGTCCCGATCTACCAAACCACCAGCTACGTTTTCGATGACACCGAGCACGCAGCCGACCTCTTCGCGCTCCGGGTGCCGGGCAACATCTACACCCGAATCATGAATCCAACCCAGTCGGTCTTCGAAACCCGAGTTGCGGCCCTCGAAGGCGGCGTGGGCGCCCTGGCCACCGCTTCGGGAGCTGCCGCGGTCACCTATTCGGTGCTGAACTTGACCTACTCCGGAGACAACATCGTCGCGCTGTCGACCCTGTACGGCGGCACCTATGCGCTCTTGGCGCACACCCTGGCCCAGTACGGCATCGAGGCCCGTTTCGTCGATCCTTCCAAGCCCGAAGAACTCGCCCAATATGTCGACGACAAGACCAAACTGGTCTACGGAGAAACCATCGGGAATCCGGCGATCAATGTGATCGACTTGGACGCCTGGTCCGCGGCCGCCCACGCCCTGGGGTTGCCCTTCATCGTGGATGCCACCGTCACCACCCCGATCCTGGCCCAAGTCTTCGACCATGGCGTCGACGTCGCCGTGCACTCGGCGACCAAATACATCGGTGGTCACGGCACCAGCATGGGTGGTGTCATCGTCGACTCCGGCAACTTCGACTGGGCTGCGCACGCCGAACGTTTCCCCGGTCTGACCGGGCCCGACCCCGCCTATCACGGGGTGGTGTGGACCGAAGCGGTCGGAAATCAGGCATACATCGTTCGAGCTCGCACCGTGCTGCTGCGCAACACCGGCGCTGCGGTAAGCCCCTTCAACGCCTGGCTCTTCCTGCAAGGCTTGGAAACTCTGCACCTGAGAATCGAACGGCATTCGACCAACGCTTTGGCCGTAGCCAAACACCTTGAGCAGCACCCCAAAGTTGCCTGGGTCACCTACCCCGGTCTGGAATCGTCGCCCTACAAGGCCATCGCTGATCGGGTACTGACCGGGCGCGGATATGGCGGCATCCTCGCCTTCGGACTGAAAGACGGCCGCAACGCCGGGGCGACCTTCATCGAATCACTTCAACTGTTCAGCCACCTGGCCAACATTGGTGACACCAAGTCGCTGGCGATTCACAGCGCGACGACCACCCACTCCCAGCTGAACGACGAAGAGCTTGTGGCTGCGGGGGTCCCGCCTGAGATGGTCCGGCTCAGCATCGGCATCGAGAATGTCGACGACCTGATCGCCGATTTGGATCAGGCTCTGGCCCAGCTCTGAATCCTTTATGACCGGCGGCGACGCACCCCAAATCTGGGCGCGCCGCCGCCGGTCGTTTAGGCTGACCGCTATGCAGAGCGACCCCGAACTCGAAAAGCTGCGCGGATCCATCGACAATCTGGACGCCGCAATCATTTGCTTGCTCGCCGAACGGTTCAAGATCACTCAGCAAGTTGGCGTGGTCAAGAAGACCAAAGGGCTCGCCGCCGCCGACCCCGAACGCGAGGAACAGCAGATCGCTCGACTTCGAAGCCTGGCCGAGCAGGCCAACCTTGACCCAGAATTTGCCGAGAAATGGCTCACCTTCGTGGTTGCAGAAGTTGTCCGCCACCATGAGGCCATCGCCGCCCAGTAGGACACTCAGCTACCGGTCCTCGTCACGGTGCCGGTAGCGATGCAGCACCCGGACCGTCCCCTTCAGTTCAGTTCGACGCTCACCGGGGAGTAAGCGGTAACCCGCAGCTGTCACCGTACGAATCGATGCCACGTTGAGCTTTTCTACGTCGGCATCAATGGTGCGCAAACCCAGAACCTCGTGCCCCCAGTTCGTCACGAGCACCGAGACATCTCGGGCAATGTGGCGGCCGCGGGCCCACGGAGCCACCCAGTAGCCCAGTTCAGCCTGGCTCGCATCCAGATCAACGGCATGCAACGAACAGGTCGCTACCAAAGCCTCGGCATCGATCACCACAAAGAACACCGCACTGTGTTCCTGCCAGCACCCCCGCGCGTTGGCGATGAAGGTCTCGGCGTCGTCGCGCCCGTAGGGCACCGGGATTCGGGTGAAGTGGGCAATGTCAGGGTCTTGGCAGGCCGCGACAATAGCCTCAGAATCCGTGGGTGCCGGGAGCCGCAACGTCAGCTCACCCTCAAAAAGCACAGGAGGTTTCGTCGGCCACATGACCCTCAGGCTACTGCTGCCCCGACGGGGACGATGCGTGGCGACATGGTCAGCGGACTGCGCCGATCACCAGCCAACGGTCACTTCGGATGCGGCTCCACATGAGCGCCCAACGGATCACCATGAAGACGATGAAAGCTGCCCACAAGACAGCCAAAGCCGACGGATCGCCCCAATCCCGCAGAATCGGCAGATTGGCAGCGACCAGCCCAATCACCGGCAGATACAGCAACGCGTTGAGAATCATCGCACCGGCCAGCCAGCGGCCATCTCCGGCCCCAATCAACACTCCGTCTGCGACGAAGACCAGACCGGACAACCATCCGAAACCACCCACCACAATCAGAGCGGCAGTGATCGCTGACTGAACCTCCACGTCGGGAGAAAAGATCACCGGCAAGACGCGGTGCGCGGCGACTAACGTCCCACCCAGGATCAGTCCGGCGACCGCCCCCCAACGCAGCATCACCTGGGTGGCAGATCGAGCGGCCGCTCGATCCCCGGCACCGAGAGCTTTTCCGGTTAGTGCTTGGGCGGCGATCGCCAAGGCATCGAGTGCGAAGGTTTGAAACGTCCAGATCGTTGCCGTCACCTGGTAGGCCGCCAGCGCCACATCGCCCAAGCCGGCCGCAACCCAGGTGGTCAGCAGCAGCACCGCCCGCAGTGCCATCGTCCGAATTAGCAATGGGGCTCCGGTCCCGGCCGCGCGAAGCACTCGCAACGGAGAGGGCCTCAAGCTGGCTCCGATCGCCCGCGCCCGATGCACCAGGAGGGAGACCAGCGCGGTAGCCATCGCCGTCTGCGCGATCACCGTTCCCCACGCCGAGCCGGCGATTCCCCAGCCGCAGCCGAGAACCAGGATGAGGTTCAAGACCAGATTCGCCGAAAACCCAGAAACCGCCACGATCAAAGGCGTTCGGGTGTCCTGCAAACCTCGCAAGGCACCGGTCGTGGCCAACACCACCAACATGCCCGGGATACCCACCGCCGAGATTCGCAAATACGTCGTCGCCTGAGCCAGCACCGGTGCCGACGCCCCAAAGACGGCCGACAACGGTTCGGCGAAAACGCCCACCACGACTGCCACCACGATCCCCAACCCGAGGGCCAGCCAGGTACCGTCCAGCCCCGAGCTGATGGCCTGCTTCGGGGAACCGGCCCCCACCTGACGGGCCACAATCGAGGTGGTTCCGTAGGCGAGAAAGACGAAGAGATTCGCCGCAGTGAGCAGGATGGCGCTCGCCACCCCCAAGCCCGCCAGCGAACTCGTCCCCAAATGGCCCACAATCGCGGTGTCGGCCAACAAAAAGAGCGGTTCGGCGACGAGAGCCAAAAACGCAGGCACCGCCAACGAGAGAATCTCTCGGGATTGACGGTTCGCAACGATCACCGAGCCAACCTAACCTGTCCTCTGGCCTGTGGGCCGCGCCAAACAGAGCTTGATCAGCTGCGCCACTATGCTGGGCGCGCCAACCTTTGACTGACGGGATGTTGGATGACCAACCAGCCTTCGACGGCGTTGCGTTCCCGCGGAGTCTGGATCGGATTCCTCGGAAGCCTTGCCATCGCCTGGGGATCCTGCCACCCCGAATTCTCCTTTGACCCACGCGGATGGGCTTCGGAGACGATCAATCGTTTCGGCGAAATCTTGGAGCCGGCTTACCTGGACCGCATCTTCATCGTGGCCGGAATTCTCGCCCTCACCTGGGGCTGGTGGCACATCCGCCCCACCCGCACCCGTCCGCCGGTG